>JAJZFO010000148.1 GCA_021805305.1 Actinomycetes bacterium
GGTTTTCTTGCCTCGAACAAGATTCGCTGTGCGTGTGACGCGAAACGTC
This sequence comes from Actinomycetes bacterium, assembly GCA_021805305.1. The sequence continues at coordinate 50 of JAJZFO010000148.1, forward strand.
CCGAGCGTTCTATCAGTTCGAAGAGATCCTTTAATCGATCGCGGTACCTCTCCACCGTGAAGTCCGGGACCGTCCAGGTGACCTTCCTCAAGAAGTAGACCACGGCGCCGACGTCGAAGAAGACCACCGGCAAGGACTCCTCTCGGGCGTCGATGACCTCGAGTCCCGCGTCTCGCGCCTGGCGCATCAGCGTGGCCAATCGCTGGCGCTCCGACATCGGCTGGGGTCCCATGAAGAATTCGGTGAGTTCGCTGTTGGTACCGGCGCCGATTTGCTGTGAGAAGTACGTCCCGTCGGGTCTGAGGACCCGCTGGATCTCGGGCCAATTGTTCTCAGTGGGGTGGCGACTACAGACGAGATCAAACGTCTCGCTGGCAAAAGGTAGGCCGTCGCCTTCGGGCACCTCCACGATGTCGACTCCGTAAGGGGCGAGTGTCTCGCGGGCCACGGTGACGTTGGGCGACCACGACTCGGTGGCGGCGAGCGTGAGGGGACGCCGCTCACTCTTGGACAGGGCTTCGGCGAATCGTTCGCCGCCGCCCGTTTGGAGGTCCACGGCGGATGACGCCGTGTTGAGTCGACGGGTCACACCCACGAGGTAGCCCCACGACGGGCGACCTTCGACGGCTCGCCCGTCGAGCCACGAGAAGTCCCACCCCTCGGTGGGTTCCGCGTTCGCCTCGAAGACGAGCGCGTCGAAGACGGACGGATCAGCCACGCTCGTATCGTTGCACAATCGCGTCGGGCCGCCGACGTCATCGGGTTCAGCCAGTCCAGGACGACGGAAATGAGAAGCACCGGTGGGGAGCTGGATGCTTTCGCGCAGGAGCAATATGGATCCCGTGCGCGAGGAGGCGTAGGCCAGATCTGGGCTCCGTCGTCGTGCCCGGTGACCCCCCGTGCACGCTTCACTCGAGCCTCTCCATGACGCGGGGCCGAACTTCACTTCGGGTCACTTTCTCACTGACCCAACGGGCACGCGTGACCGGTGCGTCCAGGTCCGGCGTCTTCAGGTGTGTGAATATCGATTCATGCATCTTCCATGGCTCAATCGCTCCCAGAGAATCGTCGTCGTCGTTGCCCTGGGAGTGGCGCTGTACGTTCTCGGTACGTGGTTCACGGCGCCACAGTTTCCCGTGGCCAGTGGGTGGGCCGGCTACGCGCCATTGACGAGTTCCTTCGTCCGCATGAGGTGGAGCGGCGGCGCTGATCTCGTCCTGTGGTTCGCGTTGATTGCGGTGTGGGTGCTCGTGTCGACGTATCTCCTACGAACGAGAACGACGAATCGCGACGACAACTGAGCCGTGTCATCGGGGTGGTGGCGACGGGCGATCTCCGCCACACGCGAACGCTGAGACCCCGCGAACGGGCCTCAGTCCGTCTCGGGCGCTCTGGTGACCGTTCTACCCGTCGTCATCGCGTCGTCGAGATCCAATTGGACCTCGTCACCGTGCACGACGTCCACTGACCGACTCGGTCCCTCGAACTCCGTCATCAGGGTGTCGAAGTCGTTCGACTCCTCTTCATCGCCCTGGGTGTCTTCATCGACGTCGATCTCCCTTCGGGGGATCGACGCATCGAATCCCGTCGAGAGGTCGTCGACATCGATCGATGAGCGAACGAACTCGTCTTCATCCTCGTCCTCGTCGAGCAACGCGGCATCGGAGGCGAGTGCCTCCTCGTCCTCTTCGCTGATCTCCTCGAAGATTGCGTCTTCGAGTTCTAGTTCCTCTTCGTCCTCGTTCACCACTCTTCCTCTCCGCACCCCGACATCGGTCGACGCGAAACAATTCAGACATCGCTCGCTCCCGCTCGAGTGAGCAGTCGAAGCCACGAGTGACGTCCTTGCCCTCATGGTAACGGAGAAGGGCCGTCGCGCACCCAGCGATCTCACGTGTCGAGTCCCCCCGCGCGACGTCGCCGGTGACCGACCGCGAGGATCGTGGACTCCGTGACGCTACGAGCACCCCCACACGCCCGACCGACGAGTCTGTGGCGCGGGTCAGTGCGGAAGGCCCGTGGGCGCGAGCGCCCGTGGTGCGCTCGGCCCCGCAGCATCGAATCGCACGCGGTCGCTCGCGGTCGCGCTGGCGCACTCGCGCTACTCCCCGGGGCCCTTCGACGCCGCGGTGAGTCGCTCGTCGTCCTTCGATAGCATCGTCAGATGTCCTCGCGACTCGATCCCTCGTGGGTGGTGGTGACCAGCGTGCAGACCCTGAGCGGTGATCGCTGCGTGGATATCTTCGTGCGACCCAGTGGGACCTTTGGCTACGAGGAGTTTCGCCGGGACCCGGAGGACATGGGCGCCTGGACCCCGCTGCACTATTACAGCGATCAAGAATTCCCCGGACTCGATGAGACCATTGCCGCTGCGCGGCGCTCGGTCGCGTGGTTCACCCCGTAGTCCGCGGCGCGCCGCGAGCGGTGATCGTTCGATTCGTGCGTCCGCGGACTGCACGCCGCTCATCTCGCGACCGATCCAGTGATTTGTCGCCCGTGATCGAGGTGTCGATCATCGGGCCATGCCGTGCGTCGACATGGCGATGTCGCGCCCGGGGGTCGATGGCCCGGGTTCCCGGGAGCACTGGCGCCAAGAGGCGTTGGTGAAGGTGCCAGTGAAGGCTTTGGACCCGGTAGGGCCCTGCTCGTGCGCGTCCCGAGGGGGATAGGGTCGAACTGAGAGGTCGTGAACGCGAGGAGGAGGTTGCCATGGAACTCAGCGCCGTGCCCATCGAGGTACCCGAAGGTCTCAACGTCATCGTGGGTCAGTCCCATTTCGTCAAAACGGTCGAAGACATCCACGAGGTGATGGCGGGGGCCAGTTCCCAGTTGGAGTTCGGTGTCGCGTTCTGCGAAGCGTCGGGTCCGTGTCTGATCCGTACTTCGGGCAACGCCGCCGACTTGATTGACCTCGCCGCGAGGAACGCGGAGTCGATCGGCGCGGGTCACAGCTTCATCGTCTATCTGCGCCACGGTTTCCCGATCAACGTGCTCAATGCCCTCAAGAGCGTCCCCGAGGTCTGCACGATCTACGCGGCGACGGCGAACCCGCTCGAGGTCCTCGTGGCCCAGACCGACCTGGGACGCGGGATCATCGGCGTGGTCGACGGCATGCCGCCGGCCGGGATCGAGACGTCCGAGGATCAAGCCCAGCGACACGATTTATTGCGCCGCATCGGCTACAAGCTCTGAGCGGTCTGCCAACTGATTAGCGGCGAAGTCAGCGCGACGAGTAGTTGATCGACGTCGCCGCCCGTCGTCACCTGACGCCCGAATGACGCGAGGTTCTTGATCCCCGGCGAGGCGTGCGAGGTCGACCGGACTGGCGTCTCGCGGGTTCGCACTGGCGTGAGCGGCGAAGGGTGACCCTCCGAGGAGTGTCATAGCATGCACATCATGAACATCATCGTGACCTCACTCAAGGGCGGCGTCGGCAAGTCGACCACGTCGATCTACCTCGCCGCCGCCGCGGTGCAACGCGGGTACGACCCGGTCACCCTGATCGACGCCGACCCCCAGGCGTCCGCCGCGGAGTGGCTCGAGACCTGGCCCGCGCCAGGAGTGAGCGTCGTCGAAGCCCCCTCGGAGCGCACCGCGACGCGCGCGATGGACCGCGCCGTGGGTCTGGTCATCGTCGACACGCCCCCGGGCAACGAGCGCATCACCCAGGCCATCGTCGCGCGGGCCGACGCCGTCGTCATCCCGACCCGCGCCGGGGGCGTCGAGTACTCGCGGGTCTTGGCCACGCTCGACCTGATTCCCGGGGAGGTGGCGCGAGGCGTCGTGATCGTCGCGGCGCGTCTGGGCACTAACGACCTCGAGGCGGCCATTGCCTGGTGGAAGGAGCAGAGGGTCGAGATCTGGGGGATCATTCCCGAACGCGTGAGCATCGCGGCGGGCCCCGAAGACCGCCTGAGCCGCGAGGGTATCGAGGGCTACGACGGCGTCCTGCGACACGCGCTGCGCGGTTGGCGGTAGGCAATGGCGCTCACCGCCTGACTCGACGTACGTGCCGCGAGGGCTCAACGCTTCTGGTCGAGGGCCTTGGCCGCGGCGAGGACGTCGGGCGGCACGACGGTGCCGGGTCGGTTGCGCGGGTCGTTGGTGAGGAATCGTCCGACCACGGGGATCTCGGTGATGGACTCGGCGCGCAGGATCGCCGCGACCACCGGGACGAAGTTCTCGGCCGCGGGGTAGACGATGTAGCGCGGTAGCCAGACGGGGTGGTACTTGGCGTTGAACATCCACAGTGACTCGATGGGCAAGATCCCCGAGAGACGCTTCAGGGTCCAGCGCTCGACGCGGGTGAAGGTACCCTCACCGCGTTCGCCGTCGAGGACCGAACGGAACGCGGCGAAGTTGAGGCTGAGGCCCTGGCCGCCCTGTCCTTTGAGGTACTCAATGGTCGAGCACAGGGCGTAGTCGATCAACCCATTGGGGTGCTCGCCGGGGTCGCGACGCATGAGGTCGAGCGAGTAGCCCTTGATCGCGGGCGACGGGACGAACTGACACGCCGCGGCGGGCTTGCCGTCGGGTCCGTAGACCAGGGTCAGGAGGAGACCCTTGTCCTTGGGGTCAAAGAGGCGCCCCAGCATCATCGAGAAGCCGCGTTCGCCCTCGCCGCGTCGCAACATCGAGATGAGCTCCAAGACGCCGGTGACCTGGGCAGGGTCGATGTCGGCCGGGTCCAGGAACTCCACCGTGTAGCCGTGTTTCTTCAATCGCGTGCAGGCCTGGCGCACGCCCTTCATCTTGCCGCCCTCGAGGGTGAAGGTCTGGCAGTCGACGATGGCCTCGTCGCCCAGGTAGAGGTAGTGCATGCCCGCGGCGTGGTAGGTCCCCAGCCATTCGGCCCCCGCACCCATGACCGCGATGGTCCAGCCGCGCGCCTCGGAGTAGGACCTGAACGCGTTGAACACCTCGGTGCGCTCGGCGTCGGGGCCGATCGGGTCCGGCGAGACCAGGGCGACCCCGCCGTAGACGGCGTAGGCGACGAGGGAATCGCGAAAGAAGAAGAACTGCTTGTCGTCACGCAGGGCGAAGTAGTCGAGCGTGCCGCGTCCGTGGCGGCGCACGATGTCGCGCGCGCGCAGTTCGGCCACGCGTCGCTCGGCACCGTGGCCCGTGGTCGAGAGTCGTCGGTCCACGACGGGGCGGGTGACCACGTAGATCGCGCTCACGATGAGCGAGATGCCGATCGTGACCAGGACGGGGTCGATGAAGTCGGTCGACGGGTCGGGCAGGGCGATGTTGTACTGGCCCACGAGGCGTTCGGCGCAGGCGAGCAGGACGACCCCGAAATTGGGCAAGACGTAGTGGCGTCGCGTGGCGGCCTCGATGCCGAGCGCACCGGCGACGACCGCGATGACCGCGATCAGCCCCAGCCGCGGCAGGATCGCGCGCGCAGTCGTACGGTCCGAGGCGGCCAGGAAGTGGCGCCGTTGCACGATGAGGAAGGTGGCCAGCGTTGCCGCGACGAGCGAAGCGACCAGCGAGCCACCCCGCGCCAGGTGCGCCACGACGGTCAGGGCGAGCGCCCCCACGGCCAGGTACCAGGCCCGGCGCTGCCCGCGGCGCACGCCGCGCGCCAGCATGATCATGGAGATCCCCGCGATGGCCGTCACCACGGCGGCCGATTGGGCGACGCCCAGGGGCAGGACGTTCAGCACCAGGTGCAGTCGCGAGCGAAGCGGGGGCGACGCGGTGACGGCGACGTTGATGAGTCCGTCCAGGGCGAGCAGTCCACTCGCCCAGCGCCGGATGGACCGCTGGCGACGCTGGGAGAGCAGTCGGTCCCGCGAGACCGGAAAGGGCGCGCCCTGGGGCCACGACCCGAGCGTCGTGGTGCCCTGGGGCGGTCCGACCTGGGTGGGCGCGCCGGCGACCAGGCGTTCGAGCAGTCGCTCGCGCGCGAGCGTGGACTCGCCGCCGAGCAGGCGCACCTGGACGTTGCTCGCGGCCTCGATCTCGACCACGCCCAGGCGCAGGACCGAGCTGAAGACCGGGGGCAGACCGAAGCGACCCTCGCGCTTGATCAGCACCGGACGCGAGGGACCGGGGACCGCGCAGACCCCTCGGTCCAAGAAGGCCAGCGCCGGACGCGGCGCGCCGCCGATGACCGCCCCCACGCCACCGCGTTCGACGATGCGCCGGGCGTAGTCGAGGGCGTCCACCTGGTCGATGAGGGTGTTGGCGAGGGGCTCGCTCTCGGCGTCGCCGTGCAGGGAACGATTGAAGCGCCGGCGCACCACGAGGCCGGCGATCGCGACCACGAGCGCCTCGGCCACGACCAGCACGAAGAGGTTGACGATGACGTTGTCCCAGAAATTGTTGGTGTGTGGGGCGTGCACCGCGTACTCGTGGTGGGTGAAGTGACCGATGATCTCGGTGGCCGAATTGAAGAGGTCGCCCACCGCGAGCGCGAGCAGCACGAGCCAGATCCACGGCGCCAGTCGTCGGTACAGGACGCGTGACGCCACGAAGCCGGTGAGCGCCGCCGGGTCCTCGAGGCGATCCGCGTCGGAACGGTCGGCCGCGTCGACGTTGGCGACGTCGACGCGATGCGAACCCGCGGCGATGGCCAGGTCGTGCACGCCACTCGCCGAGGCCACTTGGAGCATGAGATCACTGGCCACCCGCACGCCGATCGCGCCCAGGAGCGCCTGGGCCGTCTCGTCGCTGGCCAGGGCCGCGTCGTCACTGCCCGGCAGCACGTAGACCTGGTGGTTCTCGTGGGCGGCGAAGACGCGCACCGCGTCGAAGAAGTCGCCGAGGTGCTCGATGGTGGCCGCGACCACGTCGCTCAGGCGCTGGTCGTCACGGGCGAAGAAGAGATTGCCCGCGACCACCACCACCGCCGGGTCGTCGATGTCACCTAGGAGGGTGGCCAGCTCGCGCACGGGTCGACTGCGCGCGTCGGTGCTCGGTGAGAGACTGAGGTCGCTGACGACGTAGACGTGGTGTCCGTAGGGGATTGGCAGCGTGTGTCGTTCGATCGCTCCCATCACGTCTAGTCTCGCAGAGATTGTTCCTCCTCATTTGGCCGAGAGCGTATGACCACCACGAACCCACAAGAGCACTGGTATTGGCGCCGCGGGCCGGTGGCGGCGGGCCCCTGCGTCATCGTGGACATCGACGGGGTGCTGGCCGACGCCGCCGGGCGTCAGCACCTGCGCGGCTGGGGTGACTGGCGATCGTTCTTCGACGCCTGCGACCAGGACCCCCTCATCGAGGAGACCTCGCGATTGCTCGACCTCTTGGACCCCTCGCTCGCCGTCTTGTTGGTGACCGGGCGACCTCGCCGCGTCCAGACCAAGACAGTGGACTGGCTCGAGAGTTTCGCCGTGCGCTGGGACCTACTGGTGACGCGCGACTTCGGCGACTACTCGGGGGTCTCGGAGTTCAAGCGCGACGTGTTGCACGACATCCAGGCGATGGGATTCGACGTGCGACTCGCGCTCGAGGACGACCCGGGGAACCACGCGATGTACGTCGCCGAAGGCATCGCCTGTCTCTACATCCACTCGGGCTACTACCTCTAGGTCCCACCCCGCGACGCCACGGGTGCGTCTGGGGTCACGGTGAGTCGGCGCCCACCAGGGCCGCGACCTCGCGTGCCGCGCGACGACCCGACCCGATGCTGGCGGGGATGCCGACGCCGTCGTAGGGGCTGCCGGCCAGTCGCAGGGGGTAGGGCGCGAGGGTGGCACGCGCGCGCGCCACGAGTTGGGTGTGCCCCACGTAATACTGGGGCAGGCCCTGGGGCCAGCGTTGCACGCGCGCCGCGAGCGGGGTTCCCACGCGCCCGAGCACCGTGGCCAGTTCGTCGCGCACGCGCTGCGTGAGGGCTTCGTCGCTCAGTGCCTCGTAGCGGCGATCGTCGATGCGCCCGACGTGCGCTCGTAGCAGCACCTCGCCGTCGCGGCGCAGGTGCTCCCACTTTCGGTCGAGGAACGTCACCGCGGTGGTCATCATGACGTCGTCGTGCCACGCGGTCGCCAAGGGGATCAGGACCCCCGTGCCCGTCGCGGGAAGGGTGGTGTCGGCGTCGTCGAAGACGAAGGTGATCATGGCCGCACCTGCGCTGTTGACGCTGGTGAGAGCGCCGAGGTCTTCGCCCAGGGCGCGACACAGTCGCCCGGCGGTGGGCGCGGGCGTCGCCAGGATGATCGCGCTCGCTCCCGTCGCGGTGTCGGCGGTGTCGACCTCCCAGGGGTACGAGCCCGAGGGAGTGGGCCGCAGGGCGCTCACCTCGGCGCCGTGGCGAAGGACGACCCCGCGCTCGCCCAATTGACGCACCAGCTCCTCCGCCAGGGACCCCACGCCCCCGCGCAGGGACATGAACAGGGGACCCAGGGCACGCTGCGCGGCCTCGCCCATGTTCGCGGCGGGTGCCGCGTCGGCGCGTAGCGCCTTCATGAGGGACCCTCCGCGCTGGGCGGCGGCGAAGAGGCTGGGGAAGACGGCCTCGGCCGAGAGTTCGTCGACGCGCCCGGCCTGGATGCCGCCCACCATGGGTTCGATCAGTTGATAGGT
>JAJZFO010000104.1 GCA_021805305.1 Actinomycetes bacterium
CTCTCGAGGGTCTAGGACGCGGGCGGGTAGTCTCAGAGCGTGACGCAACCAACATTCTCGCCCGTGTCGCGCAGTGGGGAAGTGCGTCCCACCGTGTCGACGGCCACGCCCGAGGTCGGTCGCGCCAAGAAGGCCGGCCTGCTGCGCCACGCACCGACGAGCCCGGGTAGCGGCACCAACGCCCCGGGCGAAGGATTCGCCATGACCTTGGCCCAGCGCGAATGCGCGGACCTGCACGTGGCGGGCGTCGACCACCACGACCTGGTGGTGGGAGTGGCACTGGTGGCGGCCAAGCGAGCGAGCCTGGCTGGTCGCGGGCCCACCGTCTACGACGTGCGCGTCGTGCTCGACCTGTTCGGATTGCGCACCCACGAGGGCGCGTCGATCGAAGGATTCGCCGGTCTCGCCCATAGTTACGCGGCGCAGCGCCGCTTCGTGGACGCGGTCACCGAGGAACAACTCTTTTCCCAGCCCTAGCCGACTCAACGAGGAGCCCGCATGACGTTCGTATTGAATGAGGAACAGCGGGCTTTTCGCGATGTGCTCGCCTCGTTCGTGGACGAGCGCATCGCGCCGCACGCCGCGCGCTACGACCGCGACCAGGAGTTCCCCCAGGAGAGTTGGGACGCTTGCGTCGAGATGGACCTGCCCGCGCTGTGGGTGCCGACCGCGTACGGCGGGGCCGGCGCGGACATGGTGACCCAGGCGGTGGTGGCCGAAGAGTTGGCGCGCGGCTGCGCCTCGACGTCGGTCACCTGGCTGATCTCGAAATTGGGCATGCTGCCCGTCATGAACTTCGCCTCGGAGGAACTCAAGTCGACGTATCTTCCCCGTATCGCGGCGGGAACGGCCCAGGCGAGCTACTGCCTCTCGGAGGCCGACGCCGGCTCCGACGTGGCGGCAATGCGTTGTCGCGCCGAGCGCGATGGCGACGAGTACGTGCTCAACGGTTCGAAGTACTGGATCACCAACGCCGGCGTCTCGGACACCTACACGGTCTTCGCCAGCACTCAGCCCTCGGCCAAGAGTCACGGGATCACGTGTTTCCTGGTCGAGAAGGACTGGGGGGTCAAGGTCGCCAAGCACGAGGACAAATTGGGACTTCGCGCCTCACCGACGGGCGAGGTGGTCTTTGACAACGTGCGGGTCCCGCTCTCGCACCGCATCGGCGAGGAGGGCGAGGGCTTTCGCATCGCGATGCACACGCTTGACCGCTCACGCCCGACGATCGGCGCCCAGGCGGTGGGCATCTCGCAGGCGGCGATCAACTACGCGGCCACTTACATGACCCAGCGCAAGGCCTTCGGCTCGACGATCTCGCAGTTGCAGGGCCTGCGCTTCATGATCGCTGACATGGCGATCCGTACGGAAGCGTCACGGGCGCTCGTCTACGCGGCCTGCGCCACCATTGACGCCGGCGACCCCGACCACCAACTCAACTACCTCGGCGCGGCGGCCAAGTCGTTCGCGTCCGACACCGCCATGAGCGTGACCACTGACGCCGTTCAACTCCTCGGCGGTTACGGCTTCACCAAGGACTTCCCGGTCGAGCGATTCATGCGCGACGCCAAGATCACCCAGATCTACGAAGGGACCAACCAGGTCCAGCGAGTGGTCGTCGCAAAACACCTGTTGAAGTAGATCACCGCGACGATGCGCGATGCGCTCCGACTCTGATTGGTCGGGGCACGTGACCGCGCCAGTGACGTTGTCGTGGCTGCCGTGGCGACGTGGGTTGTCGTCGGCGCGCGACGGGACAGGGATGCGCCTGCGCGATGTCTACGGCTCCTCGACGACCAACCCGTCGAGGATGAACGCGGTGGCCTCGTTTCGTACGTCGAACGAGTCAGGCCACCGATCTCGCGCGATCACGAAACGCGAGGTGGTCATGCGCCGAAGGGGACAACCGTCTGCGACGAGCGACGCGCGGGTGACAAGCCGCCCGTCGTGGGGGTCATGGGCCACCCCGGGTGGGTCGAGCACCAGTCTTTGTCCAAGTCTCTCGGCGCTGACCTGAGGTCGCGGCGGCGCCGCCTCGACGCGCCGGTCGAGTACTCCTAGTGGAAAGGACACTTGACAGTTGCACCACTGTCAAGTAAACTTGTCATGTGCGAAATCGGGTGCGCGAATTGCGTGAGGGTCTCCAGTTGTCCCAAGGGGATCTCGGGCAACGACTGGGCGTCTCTCGTCAGACCATCAACTCGATCGAGAACGGTCGATATCTACCCTCATTGCCGCTCGCCCTGTCTCTCGCGCGTTGCTTCGCGACCACCGTCGAGGACATCTTCACTCAAGAGGAGGAGAAATGAAGACCACACACCGACCAGCCCGACGTGCCCTGAGCTCGCTCGTCCTCGCCACGGGTGGACTCGCGTTGTCCGCGGCGATATGGATTGGGGGGAGTCACGGCTGGGCCTGGGGTTCTCTGGCCTTCTACGCCGTGGCCTCAATGGTCACGTATCGGTGGGCGGCGGGCCGTGGCGACGTCGCGGCAATCTTGAGTTCCGGTAGCGACGAACGCCAGCGCGGGATCGACCGCGACGCCACGGCGATCACCGGCCTCGCCGTCATACTGGTTGCCCTCGTGGGCGCCATCGTCGCGGTCGCGCGCACGGGCGACCCGGGTGCCTTCGGCGCCATCTGCTTCGTGGGCGGCGCCACCTACGCCGTTTCCCTCGCGCTCTTGCAGCGACGACGATAGCCTCGCGCGCCGGGCGTGGCCTGGTCGGCCAATTCTCGAGGTGATCGCCCTCATCGGGGTATTGGCCGGGGATCGCGGTGTCGACGTTGTCCGCCCCCGGTCAGTCATCGGGACGCCGTGACCCGCCGCGACGCACACGGCCCGCCGCCGAACGATCGACGCATCGAGGCATCAGTACAGTAGATGAGGACGATTAGCGCACGCTGAGCGCCAAGAACCACCAGTGGCAACACGACAGCGTTGCTCGACACCTTCGAAGTAGGAATGCTATGCCCCCGTTGACCGCCAGTCCCCACGACGTCATGCGTCGAGCCATCGCGAAATTGGACACCGACGCCGTGTTACACGTCGTGGACGCCCTGCAACTCCAAGGGGCGAAATTGAGCGCGGTCGTGGCCGTGCCCCTTCGCTCACTGCAGAAGAAGCGTGATGTCTTGACGTTCGCGGGCGGTGCACCCATCGACGCCGTCGCGGGCTTGTTGGAGTTGTTGGCGATGGAGCCACTTGAGAAGGTGATCGAGGCCTTAGGGGAACACTCCGAGACGCCCACCTATGAGCAACTCTCAACGGCCATCGCGTCGTTGCGGGCGACGACGTTGAATGACGACCAGCTCGTCGCGGTGCTCGCCTTCGCGATCGGTAACGACTTTCCGGCGGCGGCGCACTGTCGTCGCATCCTGGGTGAGGACGACGCCCTGGCCTTGCCCGAGATCGAGATCACCATTGGTCAAGCCTCGCTCCTCAGCCCCAAGGTGGTCGATGAATCTGTGCGCGAGCAGCGCCGTCAACGCCGCGAGGAGGAGAAGGCTCGCAAACTCGCTCGTGCCGCGAAGGCCAAGGTCGACCGTGGTCATCCCCGGGTGAAGTCATCGAAGAAGTCGGTGTCGGTCGCCGCGCCTCGCGAAAGAGCGACGAACGGAACTCGCTCGCTCGAGGTGTCGCGCCGGGCGGCCATTCTTACTCCCGCCGAGTCGGCTCTCTATGATACGCGTCACGCACTGGCGGGATGGGTGGTGACGACGCACGTCCCATTTGACAACGTGGATCCGGTGGCACCTGAACAGCAATCCAAGGTTCGACCCGCGGTCGTCGTGGCCGCGTCGGACGCGGGACTTCTCGTGCGCGGAATCTATTCAAACCCGTCGCCCACGCGCAGTGTCTTCGGCCCGTGGCGCCGACTCGGACTCGATCACGTGTCCTACGTTGACGTCACACGCAGCGCGGTCGAGCCTGACGCCGAGGTGAACAAGCTGGGTCTGTTGAACGACGAGGAGTGGAACTCGCTTCTTTAAGGGACGGCGACTGCCGACGGACCGCGCCCCGTCGTCGTCAGCCGGAGAGAGCGACACGGGACCCTCCGCGACGCCACCCATGTCGCACAGCGGGGTCTCGGGTCACGCGTCGCGCTCACCACGAACACCGTGATGTGCGTCCGCGTCCTGAGTCCCACGGTCAACGACGGACGCGAGCGTCCCGCGTCAAGGGATGAATCACCATTCTCGCTGCGAAGGAGATACCCCTCGGGCACGAGGTCGCCGCGGCCCGAGACGTGGGTCAGCGCGTGATCGGCGTCTGATGGCCGTGTCGGCGTCGCACCCGCCAAAGCGTCACCACGCCGGCCATCGCGAGAGCGAGACCCGCCAATTGCACACCGATCGAACCCGAGTGCGATTCCTGGCCGAGCAGCCAGCGTTCGTCGAAGGAGCGCACGAGGCCCCAGATGATCATCGCGATCGCGCTGATCGACCCGATCGGTCGTGACGCCCACTTCGCTTCGATCCACAAGAGTACAAGCCACAAAGTGGCGTCCTCGGCCCCCTGGATGAGGGGCACCGGCACCCTCTTGCCGACCTGACCGCTGTAGTGCATGCCGATCCACGAGGACGTGACGTGCCCGCCCCCGTTCACCATGAATTGGGGCCCGAGGACGCGTCCCAGAGCCCAACCCGCGACCAGCGCAGGAAGAATCGCGTCGGTGAACGCCGCGAGTCGGGTGTCGGGCCACCAGCGTCGTTGCAGGTAGAGCCCCACCGGCACCGCGAGGGCGAGGCCCCCGAAACTCGAGATGCCCCCCTGCCACACCGCGATCCAGTGGGTGGGGTGACCGGAGTAGTAGGACCAGTTGGTGAAGATATTGGCGAGCCGCGCGCCCACCAGCCCCGACACCAGCAGCGCCCCGGTGTAGCGGGCGAAGGGCGCGGTGTTGATGCCGTCACGACGTAGTCGTCGCTCACAGTAGAGGTACGCGACGTACGCGGCGATCCCCAGACCCAGACCGTAGAGGTGAAAAACGACTGGACCGAGATGGATGGAGGTGGGAACGCCCGACATCGCTAGGCGCGCACGCGACCGATCCCCGCAAATCCGTAGCCCAAGCGAATGGGCGTGATATCGACCCGGTAACCCGTTTGTGGCGCTTCGATCATCATGCCGTTACCCACGTACATCGCCACGTGCTCGTCGCCGTTGTAGCCGTAGAACAAGAGGTCGCCGGGTTGGATGTCACTCAAAGGGACGCGCACGGTGTCGTTGAACTGAGCTCCCGAATAGTGCGGGAGGGACACGCCCACCGCGTCGTACGCGAGCATCACCAATCCCGAGCAGTCGAGACAGCTCGGTGAGGCGCCGCCCCAGCAGTACCACGTCCCGAGGTATCTCTCGGCGGCCTGGACCGCGGCTTCACCCACGGAACTCGGTGGCGGCGTCGTTCCCACGGGGGGCGGCGTCGCCGTGGCGACGGTCACCGCCTTGGCCGAGGCCGCGTTGGCGGCGGCCTGGATGGCGTTGTAGTACGCCGAGATCTGTCCCTCGACCTGTGAGCGGGCCTGCTCGATGTTGGCTTGCAGCGTCAGGTATTGACGGTAGGTGGCTTCCGCGGCGTTCTGCACGGCCAGGGCCTGGGCCTGCTCGGCGGTGAGGATCGAGCGCTCCTGGGTCAGCTCCACCCGACTGCTCTTGAGGCTGGCGATGATCGAACCGATGTTGCCTTCGGCGAGCTGGTTGTAGACGCTGGTCGCGCCCGAGTTGGCGGCGTTGGAGCTGAAGAGGGGGTTGCTGCTCGCGGCCGATCCATTGGTGACGTAGGCGAAGACGGCGTCGGCCTTGAGCTGCGCATTGTCCGACACCACCTTGCCCTGGATGCTGGCCACGATCGCTCTGGTGTTGGCGATGGTGTCGGTGATCTTGGCGTACTTGAGATGCGCGAGGTCGAACTTCTGGCCGAGGTACTGCACCTGCGCTCCGACGCGCTGGATCTGCGCGTACAGGTCGGCCGCGCGGGCCTTCTCTTGAGCGACGCTCGTGGCGCTGGCGGGTTGCGAGAGGATCGTCACCGCACCCGCCGACAGCGACGCCGCCACCACAGCGGTGAGTATCCGGCGTGAGAATCGTGGCCTGCTCACGAAGCCAGGCGTCGAGAAGTGCGCCAGGCGCCCGACGAAAGTCACGAGGGCAAGGCTAGTGTCTCGTGGACTGCCGGCGCCCGAAGATGACCTAAATTTGGAATAAAATACCTGGTCAACGTTAGTGAATTTTCACAAGTTCACTTTCTCACGGCCCCGGAGTTGGCCCCGACACCATTGTCTAGGCTGGAGACATGAACGTCACCATGCTGCTAGCCGATTCCGCCCAAGTCGCCGAGGGCAAGCTCTACATCCTCGGCGGTGGCTGGTCGCTGAGCGGCCCCGAGCCCGTCCCGTCGGCCGTGGCGATCAAGGTCGAGGTCGACACGCACGAGTTCGACCGTATGCACCACTGGGAGCTGTTCCTCGAGGACGCCGACGGCCAACTGGTGCAGTTCGAATCCCCTGAGGGCCCCCAGACCATCGAGATTCGCGGGGACTTCTCGGCCAGCGCGCCCGAGGGCGTGCCCGCGGGTACGCCGGTGGACGTGCCGATCGCGGTGAACCTCGGTCCCATCCCGCTACGACCCAATTCACGCTTCACCTGGCGTTTGGTGATCGACGGCGAGTCGTTGTCCGGCGCGACCGCGTCATTCACGACGCGACCGCTGCCCGTCGTCCTGTAGCGACCCCGGTGCCCGAGGTCGACCTCGAACCCGAGACCCTCGCGGCGATTCGCTCCTTTCGTCCGGCGCTGCGCCGCAGTGCGCCCGCGCTGCGCCGAGAGCTGCCCTGGCTCGGCCACGGCGACCCCTGGGCCATCTTCGTCAGTGAGGTCATGCTCCAACAGACCTCGACCTCGCGGGTGGTCGAACCGTGGGCCCGCTTCGTGGCGACGTTCCCCACGCCCGCCTCGTGCGCCCGCGCTCCATTGGCCGACGTGTTGCGACTCTGGAAGGGCTTGGGATATCCCCGGCGGGCCAAGGCCCTGCGAGACGCGGCCCAGGTGATGGTCGAGGAATTCGACGGCGACGTCCCCTCGACGCCCGAGGACCTGCGACGCCTGCCCGGGGTTGGTCCCTACACGGCGAACGCGGTGGCGTCCTTCGCGTTTCACCGGCGCGTGGCGGTGCTCGACACCAACGTGGGCCGAGTGCTCGCGCGCGCCGTCGCGAATCGACCGCTGGGCACCTCGCAGGCGCAGCACCTCGCCGACACGCTCGCGCCGCGCCGCGACGTCGCGGCATTCAATCAGGCCATGCTCGACCTGGGCGCGCAGCACTGCACGAAGCGGCCGCGTTGTGCCACCTGCCCGCTGCAACGCCAGTGTCGCTGGCGTCGCGAGGGTGGGCCGGACCCGGCGCCGAACTCGGCGGGAGTGTCGCGCCCGCAGTCACCCTTCGCGGGCTCGGACCGCCAGGTGCGCGGACGCATCTTGAGCGCGTTGGGCGAGGGTCCGGTGAGCCGTCGAGCGTTGGATCGCCAACTCGGCGACGTCGAGGCGCCGCGCCGCGCGGCGCTGCTGGGCAAATTGGTCGACGAGGGCCTGGTCAGTGCGGGTGCTCAGTGGGTGGCGTTGAACGGTGACGGTGCCGCTCGACATTAAGGTCACCTCGTGACCTTCGTCGACGGCGCTCACTTCAAGGAAGTCCTCGGACACTACGCCAGTGGGCTGGTGGTCGTGTCGGCGATCACCGCCGAAGGTCCCGCCGGCTTCACCTGTCAGAGTTTTGGTTCCCTGTCGCTCGAGCCGCCGCTCGTGAGCTTCGCCGCGAGTTCGACGGGGAACTCGTGGCGCCTGGTGCGACGCAGCACGAAGGTGGGGATCAGCGTCCTCGCCTCGGACCAAGAAGCCCTGGCGCGCCGTTTCGCCACGACGGGAGTGGACAAATTCGACGGGGTCGACTGGGAGCCGGGACCCGAGGGTTCTCCGCTCCTCGCGGGCGCCCTCGCGCACATTGAGGGGCACCTCGCGTCGATCTCCTCGCACGGCGACCACGACATCGCGGTGGTGGAGGTGACCTTCGTCGCCGCCGGTGACGGCCGACCACTGATCTACTTTCGACGCGGGTTCGCCGAACTCACCTGACCCGTCGCGACTGGCTACGCTGACTGGCGTGACGAGGAGGCACGCCGTGCACGACGAGGACACCTCATGTTGCTAGTTCAGATCGCGGGCGCACTCGTGCTGCTCGGTCTCATCGTCGCGTTCTTCCTGCGTGGTCGTCGTTCGGGGGCGCGCGCCAAGACCGCCCCTCGGGTGCGCCCGACGTTACCGCCGTCGCCCTATCAACCCTCGCGCGGTTTCCGGATCCTCGACGGCAGCGAGAGCGACGCTCCCCACGAGGTTCGACGCCCCCGACTCGACCCCAACAAGGAATTCGTCTTCAACGCCCCCCTCGCCTCGGCCGGTGAGCCCGTCAGCGCGCCGCACCTTCGTCACGACGAGCGCTGGGCCCTCGATCGTTCCATGCGCCGCGCGCCGCACCCGGGCGTGCGACGCCGTCGCTGGGCGTGGGC
>JAJZFO010000320.1 GCA_021805305.1 Actinomycetes bacterium
TATTTATCGTACCTCGTAACTGTCGCAATCGGGACGGCGTTACGCAAGTGACACTCTAAGAAATCATTGTAAGAATTTTGTGACGAATCAGAGATTCGGATCGGCGTTGGACAGGGGAATCTCGTCCGCCACCGGGTGCAAACTGGTGCGCAAGCGGACCTCGGGCAGGGTCAGGCTCAGCAGCAGCGCGACGACCCCCACCGGGATGGCCAGGAGATAGATATGGCTGATACTCGCCGAAATCGCGTGCACGATAACGTCCAGGGCCTGCGCCGGCAGCGCGCGCAGGGTGCTGGGGGTCCACTGCGACGCCGTCGGCAGCGCGCCCGTGTAGTGCGACGCCCTCAGGCGCGTGGCCAACTGGTGGGGCAATTCGTTGCTGAAGATGGCCCCGAAGACCGCCGTGCCGAAGCTGCCGCCGATTGAGCGAAAGAAATTCGACCCCGCGGTGGCGGCACCCACGTCCGCCGGATTCACGGCGTTTTGGACCGCCGTGATGAGAATCTGCATCACCAGCCCGATGCCGACGCCCAGGATGAGCATGTAGAGGCCGGTCAAGTACGTCGAGGTGGTGACGCCGATGGTCCCCAGCAATCCGATGCCGATGGTCATCACCGCGGTGCCCGCGATGGGGAACGGTCGGTACTTCCATCCCCGCACCACGAGCTGACCGACGATGATCGACGCGGAGAACAGTCCCACCATCATCGGCAGGAGGCGCAGCCCCGAATTGGTGGGCGACGCCCCGTGCACGTCTTGGAAGTACAGGGGAAGGAACGTCATGGCCCCGAACATGGCGAATCCGACCACGAAGCCGATGGCCGACGCCGACGAGAAGACGCGATTCGAGAAGAGGCTGGGGGGCAGGACCGGTTCACTCGAGCGCCGCTCGATCCAGATGAACCACGCGGTGAAGACCACGCCCGACACGAAGAGTGCGATCGACCTCGCCGACCCCCACGGCTGACTGGAGCCCCCGAGGGACGTGAACAAGATGAACGACGACGCGGCGACGGTCAGGGTGATGATGCCCGCGTAGTCGATCACGTGCTGCTTGCGCTCCCCCGCGTTCGGCAGTGCCGCCGCCGTGACGGCGAGGGCCACGATGCCAAAGGGCACGTTGACGAAGAAGATCCACCGCCACGACCAGTACTCGACGATGAAGCCGCCGAGGAGGGGCCCGAGCACCGTGGCGGCGCCGAAAACTGCGCCGAAGAGTCCCGAGTAGCGGCCGCGCTCGCGCGGGGGCACCACGTCGGCGATGACCGCCTGGGCGCCCACCATGAGCCCACCGCCGCCGAGTCCCTGCACCGCCCGGAACAGGATCAATTCGAGGATGTTCTGGGAGAATCCGCAGAGCATCGAGCCTCCGAGGAAGATGATGATCGCCCAGATGAAGTAGATCTTGCGGCCGTGCAGGTCACCGAGTTTCCCCCACAAGGGAGTACTCACGGTCGAGGCGAGGAGGTAGGACACCACGACCCAACTGAGGTGATTGGCCCCGTGGAGGTCGCCGACGATGGTGGGCAGTGCGGTCGAGACAATCGTGGCGTCCAGGGCCGCGAGAAGCATGCCGAGCATCAGCGCACTCAGCACGAAGTACAACTCGCGCCGGGGGAGAGCGGTGGATTCTCGTGGGGCCATTGCGGAGTCCTTTCGTCGCGCACTGAACCGTGACCACCGTCAGTCGCCCTTCGCATCCTACCGACCCCTTGAATCACCACCGGGTGATTAGGCTCATCGCGTGGCCGACCGCCTACCGCGCCTGCGCTCGACCCTGGAGCACCCGTTCGCCGCGGCGAGCACCCTGATCGTCGGCGCGACCGTAGCCCTCGGTTGGTCCGCCCTGTCCTTCGCGAGTTACCAACGGGTGATGAGCGCCCCGTGGCTCCCCGGCTACCAGGTCGGGCTGCGCTCCGTCGTGGAAGAGGGCGCGATGACCCTCTTCTTCGCCAGCGTGGGACTCGAACTCTCACGTGAAGCGCACGCGCGTCAGCGCGGTCACCTCCGCGGCTCGCTCCCCGCCGTCAGTGGCGCCGTCGGCGGCATGCTCGCTACGGCCGGGTTGTCGTTGCTCCTCGGCCTCCTCCTGCACTCCCCGGCCCTGCACCGGGGATGGGGTGTGCCCATCGCCACCGATATTGCCTTCACCCTCGGGGTCCTCGCCCTCGCGGGACCCGGGGTTCCCAACGCCCTACGCCTCTTCCTGCTCACCCTCGCGGTCACCGACGACGTGCTCAGCGTCGTCATACTCTCCCTGACCGGCGTCACGCACGTGCGCGTCGTCGGTTTGGTCCTGGCGGCCGGCGTCGCGGCCGGCGCCGTGCGGTGGGGTCGACGCCTCCCCCCCGCACCGACCCTGGTGGTACTCCTCGTGGCCACTTGGGGATCGTTCGCCTACGCGCGCGTCGACCCCGCGCTGTCGGGCGTCGTGGCGGGATTACTCATTCGCGTGGCCTCGCCGGCCTCGCGACGCCTCGAACGCCGCGTCCTGCGCTCCTCCATTGGACTCGTCCTCCCGCTGTTCGCCCTCGTGGCGTGCGGGGTCTCGTGGACCACGCTGCGCCCCACGGGCGCCGGCGCCACGATTATCGCGGCCACGGTGGCGATACGCCTCGCCGGCAAGACCCTCGGGATCGCGGCGGGCGTCGCCGTGGCGGGCGCCTGCGGGCTTCGCCGCCACCCCAGCATCACGCGCCCCCTCGTGGTGGGCGCCGGTCTGCTCTGCGCCATCGGCGTCACGGTGCCCCTCCTCTTCGCGGGGGCTCTCTACCCCCCCTCGAGCTCGACCTACGGGGCCTTCACGGTCGGTCTGCTCCTCGCGTCGCTGCTGGGCGCGGCGGCCGGGCTCACCGTCGTGCGTCGGGCCACGAGGACCCGAGGCGACGCGTAGGCCGCGCGGTCGCGCGCGCTCTACGCTGACGGGATGGCGGAAGACGACCGGCGCGGCGACGAGGTTCTCGACACCCTGCGTCGACACGCCAAACGCATCACCACGGCCAAACGCGCGGTGGTGGGGGTCCTGGTCGACTCCCGAGACCACCTCACGGCCGAGGAGGTGACGCGCGAGGTCCAGCGGTCGTGGCCCGACGTCAGTCCCTCCACCGTCTATCGAATCCTCGAAGAACTCGAAGACCTGGCCCTGGTCGTGCACTCGCACGCCGGCCACGCCGCCGCCGTCTACCACCTCGCGGGACGCTCGCACGGTCACGTGACCTGTGAGGCCTGCCACGTGACCTTCGAGGTCCCCTCCGACGTCTTCGACTTGATGGCGCACGAACTCGAGGCGTCGTTCGGGTTCGAACTCGATCGTCACCACGTGGCCCTCGCCGGGGTCTGCGCCGCGTGCCGGACGCGACGGCGCGCGGTCCCCTGAGGGCCGTCCCGGCCGTCGGGTCCCCTCTGGGTAGTGTGCAGGGATAGGCCATGTTGAAAATTGACCACCTCACGAAGCGCTACGGCTCGACCGTCGCGGTCAACGACTTGGACTTCGACGTCACCGCCGGCGTGGTCACGGGTTTCCTCGGCCCCAACGGGTCGGGCAAGTCCACGACGATGCGCGTCGTCATGGGGCTCGACCGACCCACCAGTGGCCGCGCCACCGTCAACGGTCAGACCTACGACGAGCTGAAGGCGCCCCTGCGCGAGGTGGGCGCCCTCCTCGACGCCAAGTCGCTCGACCCCAATCGATCCGCGCGTAATCACCTGCGGGCCCTGGCGCTGGCCAATCGCATCTCCTTCGCGCGCGTCGACGAAGTCCTCGAATTCGTCGGGGTCGCTTCGGTGGCCCACAAGAAAGTGGGGGGCTTCTCCCTGGGCATGAGTCAGCGCCTCGGCATCGCCGGGGCGCTCCTCGGTGACCCCGGTACCCTCCTCTTCGACGAACCCGTGAACGGCCTGGACCCCGAGGGGATTCGGTGGATCCGCGACTTTTTCCGCTCGTTGGCCAAGGAGGGCCGTACCGTCTTCGTCTCCTCCCACCTCATGAGCGAGATGGCCGTCAGCGCCGACCAGATCATCGTGATCGGTCGGGGCAAGTTCATCACGTCGGGTACCGTGAACCAGCTCACCGCCGGTGCGGCGGGCACGGTCCTCGTGCGCAGCGCCGATCCCTCGCGCCTGGCGCGCGTACTGCGTGACGCCCACGCGATCGTCGAGGAACTCAGCGACCAGGGCCTGCACGTCAGCGGTCTCGACGCGGTCCAGGTCGGCGATGCGGCCTTTCGTTCCGGCATCGCCGTGCACGAGCTGACGCCCCAGCGCGCGTCGCTCGAGGACGTCTTCATGTCCTTGACCGCGGACGCCCTGGAGTACGGTCACAAGAACGCGGAGGCTGTCAGTGAGTGATGCCCCCACCCTCTGGGACACGACGCGATCGGAGTTCCTCAAGTTCCGCACGGTGCGCGCCACCTTCATCGGTCTGGCCACCCTGATCCTCTTGACCATCGGCCTGGCGGTCCTCATCACCGTGGTGATTCGAACCAACTGGAATCAGCGCAGTCCCGTCGAACGCCTGGCGTTCGACCCGGTGGCCACGAGCCTGGTCGGGGTCTTCTTCGCGCAGTTCGCCGTGGGGGTCATGGGAGCGCGCGCCATCACGTCGGAATACGCCTCGGGCGCTATCCGCACGACCCTGGCCGCGGTACCCCGGCGCGTGCGACTCGTGATCTCCAAGGCGATTGTTCTCCTGGTCACGTTCTTCGTCGTGAGTGAAGTCGTGGTCGTGGTCGCCTTCTCGGTCGGGCAGGCCATCTACCGCGGCGGCCACCTGCCCTCGGGCACCCTGTCGAACTCCACCGATCTGCGCGCGGTGGTGATGGCCGGCGTGTACCTGACCATGTTGACGTTGGTGGGACTGGGCCTCGGACTGATCCTGCGCACCACGTCGGTCACGATCTCGATCTACGTGACGCTGCTGCTCATCATTCCCATCATCGTGAACTTCCTGCCCTCGAACTGGCAGAGTCACGTGAGCAAGTTCCTGCCGTCGAACCTCGGTCAGGCGATGACCTCGCCCTCCGCGTTCTCGCCCAACTCCTTCTCCTGGACGAGCGCCACCCTGGTACTCGCGCTCTACACCCTCGCGATCGTGGGCGTCGGCACCTTTTTGCTCACGCGTCGCGACGCCTGAGTGCGCCCCCGGCGCCGCCTACCGACCGGTTACCCGACGTTCGTGGTCTTACCGGGGAGTTACCGCTCACCGGACGCTCGCGCAAAAATCGCCTGTGTCATAATTGGCACCCATGATTGAATCCACTGAAAATAGTGGGTCGTCCCACGAGGACGACCTCGATCACGCGTTCTTCGGCGAGGGACACCCGGTGGGCCTGCCCACCTTCGAGCCCGCGGTGCAGGCGCACCTTCGTAACCGGCGAAAGATCAACAGCCCCGGCGAGCTCCTGGCGCTGCAGGAGCTGGTCCACTTCAAGTCGAGCCACGGCCGCTGGAGCATCGGCAAGGACCTCATCGGACTCATCCGTCGAGGGGGCTCCGGTGAGCGAGACGAGTCCTACTTAGACAAGTTGCGGCGCGAGACCGGTCGGGGCAAGTCCGAGTCCTCGACGTACGGACTGGCCACCTTCGACGGCCACCCCGTCGTGCTCTACGCCATGAACTGGGACTTCTTCGCGGGCTCCCTCGGCGTCGTGTCGGGTGAGACCTTCCAGGCGGCGGCGGACCTGGCCATCGCCAAGAAGCTCCCCTTCGTCAGCGTCTACGTCTCCAGTGGCGTGCGCCAACACGAGAACTTCGCCGGGCTCACGCAGATGACCAGAATGGTCGAAGCGATCCGCCACTACAAGGAGAAGGTCGCCCTGCCCCAGATCGCGGTACTCCTGGGCAACGTGTGGGGTGGCGTCTCGGCGAGCGCGGTCCCCAACGCGGACCTCATCGTGGCGACCTCGGGGACCGACTACGGCTTCGCCGGACCCAACGTCATCGAGGCCTTCGAGGGCAACGCCGTCCCGTCGGGCTCTCAGAGCGCCGAGGCCAACCTGCTCGACCGCAACATCGACGTCGTCTTGCACGACGTCAAGGAGCTGGTGACCTACGTGGGCTCGGTCCTGTCCTCCACCACCCGGCCCGACCGTCAGCACCAGTTGAGTGCGGAGACGGTACCGGCCATCCGTAACGTCAGCGCCCCCGACGCCCGTCGCTCGTTCGACTTCGGACCCGTGGGGATCCAGGGGCCGTTCTTCGACATCGCCCCCGACGCCGAGTTCGTGCGCCCCTCGCCCTCGCGGGCCGCGTCGGCGGACCCCGCCGACGCCCTCGTCGAGCGCTACCAGGACCTGATGACCGACGCCAACCGCATCGACCTGGAGTTCATTGCGCGTTACGCCTTCACCGACGCGACCGCGGTCTACAACTTCGTGCAAGAGACCGATTTCCGTCGCTACCCCGCCATCGTGGGGGCCTTCGCCAAGATCGGCGCACAACCCTTCGTCATCGTCGGGACCCAGCCCTCGTACCAGCGCATCGGCGACACCGTCGTCAAGCGTCCCTCGAATCCGGCCCCCGAGGACTTCGCCTTCATGGAGCGCATGCTCGACATCGGCGAACGACTGGGCCTCCCCGCGCTGTTCGTCACCGACACGCTCGGCGCCAAGCCCACCCTCGAAAGCGAGCGGCGCGGGCAGAGTCGCGCCATCGCGCGGTCCATCTTGAAGGGCATCGACTACTCCGAACCCGTCATCACGGTCGTCGCGGGCGCCCTGGGCTCGGGCGGTGGCCTGGCCACCACGCCCATGGCCGACCACGTGATCATGCTCGAGAAGGCGATGGCCTTCGTGGCCGAGCCACGCTCGGCGGCGTCGATCCTCTACAAGACACCCTCCCCCTCACACGAGCAGGTCAAGGTGACGGTGTCCACCATGCGCTCCACCGCGGCCGACCAACTGGACCTCGGACTCATCGACGAGGTCGTGACCGAGGACGCGAACCCCTTCGTCACGGTGGAACACCTGCACCAGGCCATCCTCGCCTCCTACGTGGAGCTCGCCGCACTCTCGGAGAAGAAGCGCCGCGCGCGCCGGCACGAACGGATCCGCAACCTGCGCGCCTTCGAAATCGTCCAGGAGTAGCACCTACCCGCCGAGTAGGTGCGCGGTGTCCTGTCCGAAGCGTCGCGGACCACTGCGCAGACCCGGGCGCTGACCGTCGATGCGCAGCGGTGAGCGCATCGCGCGCACGGGACCGTGCGGGGTCGACATCTCGCCCACGAAGTCGCCCTCGGCCACGCTCAACTGCGCGAACGCGCCGGCCACGTCCAGAATCGGGGCGTGGGGCACCCCCGCCGCGTCGAGCGCCGCTAGCCACTCCTCGGTGGCGCGCGTGGCGAAGACGCGATCGAGCCGCTCACGCAAGTCCTCGCGGCGCGCCACGCGCTGTTCGTTGCGTTCGAATCCGTTCACCGCGCTGAGTTCGTCGTCGCCGAGCGCGGCGAGCAACCGCGCGAATTGGGCGTCGGTTCCCACCGCCAACATCACCGACCCGTCGCGCGTGCGCACCGGCCCGTAGGGGGCGATGGAGGGATGGTCGTTTCCCAAACGTCGCGGGTTGACGCCCGTGGCCAAGTACCCCTGCGCCTGATTAATGAGCGCCGACATCGTGGACTCCAGCAGCGGCGCCTCGAAGTGGCGGCCCGGCCGCTGCGCGAGTCGGGCGTAGAGGCCCGTGACCAGCGCGATGGCGCCGTAGAGTCCGGTGACGACGTCGGCGACGGGTGACCCCACCTTGGTGGGCTCACCCTCGGCCTCGCCCGTCACGCCCATGAGCCCCGATCGGGCCTGGGCCAGTACGTCGAAGGAGGGGCGCTGCGCGAGCGCGGTCCCCGACGCCGCGGGCGTCACGCTCACCCACACGCACTCGGGATTAGCGCGGCGTAGCCGCTCGATGCCGAGTGCGGCGTATTGCGCGGGCAGGTAATTCTCCACCACGGCGTCGGCGTGGCGCACCAGGGCCTCGACCGCGGCGAAGTCCGCGGCGTCGCGCAAGTCCGCCACCACGTTGCGGCGATGTCGATTGACGGCCAAGTAGTACGTCGCGTCCTCCCCGAAGGAGGGCGGGGCCAGGGAGCGCACGGGGTCGCCCTCGGGCCCCTCCACCTTGATGACGTCGGCACCGAGGTCGCCCGCGATCATCGCCGCCAGCGGACCCGCCAGCACGCGCGAGAAATCCAGGACGCGCACGCCCTCGAGCGGTAGACCCGTCCCCACGTTGACGTCGTGCAGGGGCCAGACCACGTTCAAACTGTAGACCCGGATCAGGCCGCGTCGAAGTGCGCCAACGGATGGATCGTGTGACCCGGCGTGGCCGCCGAACCCGGCAAGTAGAAGAACGTCACGACGCCGACCACGATGGCGGCGACCGCGGCCACGACGCAACCGCGGTGGAACCCGTCCATGAACGCCTGGTCCAGCCCCTCGTAGGTCGCGGCGCTGCGCGCCGCCGGGCCGGCCATGGCCACCACGCGCAGGGCCGCCTGCATCGAGCGCTGCGCCACCTCGATGCCGTGGTGACCCAGTCCCAGGGGGCC
>JAJZFO010000012.1 GCA_021805305.1 Actinomycetes bacterium
AGAGGTCACCGACGAGAACGAGGGGAACTCCCTGGGCGACGACGTCCCCAGCGGGGACGAATTGGCCGCGGAGCTCGAGCGCTTCCTGCGCGGCGAGGGCTGAGACTCTCAGCTCACCACGTCGCGCGCCACGTCGGCGCTGACGTCGTTGCCCTCGATGCGTAGCCCCAATCCCAGGGCGTAACCGTCGAGGAAGAGCGCACACTCCGCCTGGCGCGGGTGGCGGTTGGCCAACTCGTGAAACGCCGGGGAGTGGTCCGCTTCGATCAGGTGCGCGAGTTCGTGCACGAGGACCGCGTCGATGACCCACTCGGGGCACTGGCGCAGGCGACTCGAGACGCGGATCTCGCGCGTCGCCGGCGAGCACGAGGCCCAGCGACGGTGCTGATTGCTCACCCAACGCACCGAGACCGCGCGGACCCCCGCCAGGTAGAGCTCGGCGAGCGTGCGGGCGCGCTCCTCCAAGGAGACGTCGCCCGCCGCGTTCTGGGGGCGCTGGCTCAAGAGACGCTCGACCAGTTCGTCGACGAAGCGCGCGCGTTCGCGACCCTTGAGGCGCGCGGGTATCTGGACGACGATCCGGCTGCCCGACCAGTGGGCGGCGCCCGTCTTCTTACGTTGCGTCGAGGCGCGCACCTCGACCTCGGGACGGTCGAAGCGCGGTGGTTCGACGCTCACCGACGCGCCCGACGCCATCAGACGATGATGTTGACGAGCCGCGGGGGCCGCGCCACCACCCGTTGGGGCGTCGCGCCGGCGAGGAACCGCCGCACGTCCTCGCTCGCGAGCGCGGCGCTCGTGGCGTCGGCCTCGCTCACGTCCGGCGCGACCTCGAGACGCGCGCGCACCTTGCCGTTGACCTGCACCACCATGACGACGCGCGAGTGCGCGACCAGCGCCGGGTCCGCCACCGGCCAGGACTGTTGGTGCACGCCGGGTTCGTGGGGGTGACGCTGCTCCCACAGTTCGGCGCTGACGTGCGGCGCCATGGGCGCCAGCAGTCGTAACAGGATGTCCAGCGACGCGTCCAGCGTCGCGCGATGCGCGCCCTCGGGGCGGCGAGCCCATTTCGAGACGGTATTGAGCAGTTCCATCAGCGCCGCCACCGCCGTGTTGTAGCCCCACGCCTCGAGGTCGGCGCTGACCTTGGCGATGGTGCGGTGCACGTCGCGCTCGACCTCGTCGTCCTCGGCGGTGCGATCCTCGTGGAAGTAGCACTCCTCGTAGTGACTGAGTCGGTAGATGCGGTCGAGGAAGCGCGCGCACCCCTCGATGATGTCCTCGGTCTGCGCGGTCCAGTCGACGTCGTCGGCCGGCGGGCCGACGAAGAGGTGGAACAGTCGCAGACCGTCGGCGCCGACCGTGTCGTAGTACTTCTCGGGCGCGATGAGGTTGCCCTTGGACTTGGACATCTTGGACCCATCGAGACGGATCATCCCCTGCGTGAAGAGTCGCTTGAAGGGCTCGCGCGGCAGTCCCGGCGCCAGGCCGATGTCGACCAGGGCCTTGAGGTAGAAGCGCGCGTAGAGCAGGTGCAGGATCGCGTGTTCGATGCCCCCGATGTACTGGTCCACCGGCATCCACTTGGCCGCCTCGACCGGGTCGAAGGCCCGGTCGGGGGTGAAGGGGTCGGCGTAGCGCAGGAAGTACCACGAGGAGTCGGTGAAGGTGTCCATGGTGTCGGCCTCGCGCCGGGCCGGTCGTCCGCAGGTGGGACAGGTGGTGTTGCGGAAGGCGTCGTGGGTCGCCAGCGGGGACTGTCCCGATTTGTCCATCGTCACGTCGTCGGGCGCCAGCACCGGCAACTGATCGAAGGGGACGGGCACGATGCCGTCGACGTCGCAGTACACGACGGGGATCGGGCACCCCCAGAAGCGCTGACGCGAGACCAGCCAGTCACGGAGCCGGTAGTTCACCGTGCGCACCCCGTGCGCGGTCTCCTCGAGGAACGCCGTGGCGGCCTCCTTCGCCCGGGCCACGTCTAGACCGTTCATGAAACCCGAATTGACGTGGGGCCCCTCCCCCGCGTAGGGGCCCTCACCGTGGCCCGCGGGCGCCTCGACGGTTCGTACCACGGGGAGCCCGTGGACGCGCGCGAAGGCGAAGTCGCGCTCGTCCTCGGCCGGCACCGCCATGATGGCCCCGGTGCCGTAGGTCCCGAGCACGTAGTCGGCCACGTAGACCGGGACCGACTCGCCGCTGAAGGGATTGATCACGAAGCTACCGGTGAAGGCACCGCGCTTCTCCAGGCCGGCCCCGGCGTCGGAGGAGGCGGTGCGTTCGAGTTCGCTGGCCTGCGTGGCGCGTTCGATCAAACGCTCGACGTTCTCTCGTTCGTCGTCGGTCACGAGGTCGGCCAGCATCGGGTGCTCGGGCGCCACCACCGCGTAGGTCACTCCGAAACCGGTGTCGGGCCGGGTGGTGAAGACGCGCAGGGCGCGGCTCGGGTCCTGGGCCAGGGGCAGATCGAATTCGACGCCCTCGCTGCGCCCGATCCAGTTGCGCTGCATCGTCTTGACCCGTTCGGGCCACTCCAGGGCGTCGAGGTCGCCCAGGAGTTCCTCGGCGTAGTCGGTGATCTTAAAGAACCATTGCTCGAGGTTGCGGCGTTCGACCAGGTCCCCCGACCGGTCGCAGGTGCCGTCGGCGTTGACCTGCTCGTTGGCCAGCACGGTCGCGCACCCGGGGCACCAATTGACCGGGGCCTCGGCGCGGTAGGCCAGGCCGGCCCGGTAGAACTCGAGGAAAATCGCCTGCGCCCACTTCATGTAGCGCGGGTCGTGACTGAAGACCTCGCGGCGCCAGTCGTAGACGGCGCCCAGACGGCGCACCGAGGACTTGAGTTCGGCCATGCGCGCGTCGGTGAAGAGGCGCGGGTGGCTGCCGGCCTTGATGGCCGCGTTCTCGGCGGGCAGGCCGAAGGAGTCGAAGCCGAAGGGCGTCAGCACCGCCTTGCCCCGCATGGTCTGATAGCGCACCACGAGGTCGCCGAAGGTGTAGTTGCGGATGTGGCCCTGGTGCGCCGTGCCCGACGGGTAGGGGTACATGCACAGCGCGAAGAAACGCTCGCGCGGGTCGTCGTTGTCGACCTCGTAGGTCCCCTCGTCCAGCCAGCGGGCTTGCCATTTCTTCTCTACTGCACTCACGTCAAAGGGGCGGGCCATCCCCCCAGTTTAGGGACGACCTGGCCGCGCGCCGGTGCGTCGGCTTCAGTTAAGTCCGAGGGATTGGGTGGCGACCAGGTTCGCCGAGTTGGTCCCGACACTCACCTGATAGACGTCGTTCGACACCACCCACGAGTGGCCGTTGGCGTAGGCGAAGGCACTGCGCGGCAGGGTGATGACGACGTCCTGGGACGCGCCCGGCGCCAAGTCCACGCGACCGATACCGCGCAACTGTTCGGGCGGTTCGCCCAGACCGCTGGGGTAGGCCACGTAGACCTGCGCCACGTCCACCCCCGGACGCGACCCGACGTTGGTGATCCGTAGTGCCACGTTGACGCCACTTCCCGTCCGGGTGATCGAGATGTTCGACCACGCGAAGCGCGTGTAACTCAGTCCGAAGCCGAAGGGGAAGGCCGGGGTCACCCCGTTGGCCTGGTACCACCGGTAGCCGAGGTCGCTCAAACCCCCGAAGTGCACCACCCCGTTGCGACCGGGGTACTGCGCGGGCGTCGCCGCGGGCGTCTGACCCGGGGCCGCGGGGATGCTGACCGGCAACCGTCCCGAGGGGTCGACCACCCCGGTCAAGACCTGGGCCAACGCCGGGGCCACCATCTGGCCCCCGTACCAGGCCTCCACGATGCCCGCGACCCGTGACCGCCACGGCATCAACACCGGACCACCGGTCGTCAACACGACCACCGTGCGCGGATTCACCCGCGCGACGGCGTTGATGAGAGCGTTCAGGCTACCCGGCAGCCACAACGAATTGAGGTCCGCGCCCTCCGAGAGGACGTTGCCCGCGAAGACGACCGCGGTGTGGGCGCGCCGCGCCGCGGCGACGGCCGCGTCGATCTGGGGCTGGACGTAGTCGATCCCGAAGTGCGGCGTGGTCTCGTTTCCGAGCGCGAACCACTGCGCGAGGAGCGTGTAACTGTGTCCCGCGATGAGGCTGACCGACGTGGTCTGCGGGTAGGGACCGTGGAGCCCGGGGTCGGCGATGATCACGCGCGAGTTGAGCGAGAGCCAGGTGTCGCCGAAGTCGTCGAGGCCGAGCACGTAGGTGCCCGTCCTCTCCGCCTTGAAGGTCACGTCCCAATTGCTCCACCCCGCGCCGTGGCCCGGCGTCGTCGCGGTCAACGCGGCGGGGGTGACCGCCTTGGCGTAGGCCAGTGCGACGTCGGCGGTGCCGGGGATCGCGCGCAGGACGGCGCTGCGCACCTCACCCGGTGGGACTGAGCCCGCGAGGACGTCGGCGGACTTGAGCGGGTCGAATTCGAGGCCGTCGAGACCGCCCGGTCGATAGATCACCCTCGCGTGCGTCAGCAAGTGACGTAGGGCCGCCAGGGGTGTCTGCAGGGAGGAGGCGTGCACCGCCGAACTACCGCCGCCGCGCGAGATGATTCCTTCGTTAGCGTCGACCCCGATGAGCGCCACCGACGAGGTCGCACCGAGGGGCAACACCTGGTTCGCGTTCTTCAACAGCACGATGCCCTGACGTTCGGCGCGTAACGCCACCAGGGCGTGGGTGTCCGAGGTGGCCGAGTTGGCCAGCGCCACGTAGCGCGGGTGCAGGACGAGCCCGTAGGCGAACATCTGGGTGAGTACCGAGTCGACGGCCGCGCGCAGCGAACGGAGACGCAGGTGACCGGCGCTGAGGGCCGCCAGCACCGTGGCGACGCTCGCGGGCTTCACCAGACTCATCCCCGCCGCGAGCGCGGGGGCGGGGGTCGTCACGGCGTTGTAGTCACTGCGCACGAAACCACGGAATCCCCACGACCGCAGCGTGCGATAGAGCCACGGGCTCGAACAGGTGTTGACGTTGTTGATCATGCCCATCGAGCACATGACCGAGGCGACGTGGGCGACCTGCACCGCGGCGCGGAAGGGTGCGTTGTAGAGCTCGGTCAGCACCCGGCCGGCGACGCGCTGGTCCAGACGGGCGCGCCCGTTCTCTTGGGTGTAGGCCACGAAGTGCTTGGCCTGGGCCATCACGCCCGTCGACTGGATGCCTTCGATCGCCGCCACCCCCATCACGCTCGCGAGGAAGGGGTCCTCACCGTAGGTTTCGAAGGCGCGCCCACTGAGGGGTGTGCGGATCAAGTTGAGATCCGGTCCCTGCAAGACGTCGTACCCCTTGGCGAGGGCCTCCTGGCCCATCGCGTAGCCCACCTGGCGGGCGACCTGGGGGTTGAAGGTGGCCGCCACCGCCAATTCACTCGGGAACTGCGTGACGCCCAGGGTGTTGTTGCCGACCCCGGAGGGGCCGTCCACCAACGTGAGCGCCGGGATGCACAGGCGCGGTACGCCGACGTTGAAGTTCTCGATCCCCGACCCGGCGTGCAGCACGGCGAAGTTCGCGAGTTCATCGGGGGTCATCAAGCGCACGACCTGTTGGGCCATGTGCTGGGCCGTGGCACTGTGGTTGAGATTCTCGAGGATCCAGGGGCAGTGCGTCGACGGGTTCACCGTGCTGGTGGCACTCGCCGTCGAACCGGCCAGCACCGGGATTCCCGCCAGTGACGCAGCGACCACCACCAGTACGGTGAGCACGTGACGCGTGCGCGCGCGTACCGTGCGAGAGGTCAGCCAATCAAGGATGTTCACGAGTCGGCTCTCTTATCGATGGACGAACAACAACGTGGGGTCGGACTCACGAGCACTACAGATTACCGTGATGACGCGCGAGGACAGTAAGAACGGTGATTTCTCGGAATAAGAATTCCCTCAACTATCGCTGCAGGCCGTCGTGACGGACGAGAGGGTCGCCCAGCGGGTCCCCCGGGCGACGACTGGGTCCGACGCGCCCGGGGTCATCACGTCCCGCGAGGGGCACCGTTCGCCACGTACCGCTCGGTAGTCTGGTCGACGGGAGGGATCATGGGGGTGCCGACGTTCGTACTAGTGCACGGCGCGTGGCACGGCGCGTGGTGTTGGCAGCGATTCGCGGCGTCCCTGGCGACTCGCGACCTCCACTACGCCGCCCTCGACCTGCCCACCAGTTCGACGCGCGACCCGAGCGTGGACTTGCACGCGGACGTGGCCGCCCTTCGCCACTTCGCCCGCGATCGGGGACCCGTCGTGTTCGTCGCGCACAGCTACGGCGGCGCGGTCGTCGCCGAAGCGGCGCCGCACGTCGAGGACCTCGTGGGCATTGTCTACCTCGCGGCGTTGGTGCCGCGCCTCGGTCAGACCGCCTCAGACGTCACCCGCGAATACGGCCGTCGGTCGGCACTGGACGCAACGATCAGTCGTGACGAGGAGGGGCTGTTGCACCTTGACCCCGAGCCCGCCGCCCTCGCCCTCTACGGCGACTGCGACGAAGCGACGCGCGCCTGGGCCATGGGACACATCTCGACGCAGACCTTCGCCAGTTTCCGCACGGCGCGCACCTCGGAGAACATCGCGGTGGCCAGCACCTACGTCCGCTGCGCGCGCGACCAAGCTATCCTCCCCGACGTGCAAGATCTCATCGCCGAACGCTGCGACGACGTGGTGTCGATCGATTCGGACCACGCTCCCTTCCTCTCGCACCCCGAAGAACTGGCGGATCTCCTGGAGTCGATGCATTTTCGAAGCTGAGCCGAACCCATCGCCCAGCGGTGGAGGTCGTGGCCGCGACCAGTACCTAGTTCCCCAGGTCGCGCACTGAGTATTCGTCGAGGAGTTGATCGGGCGACCCGGGTCGGGCGAAGAACCACCCCTGGGCGAAGTCGATGCCGAGAGCGCGCAGCGCTGCGGCGTCCTCGCGCGTCTCGACGCCTTCGGCGACAATCGTGGCGCCGGCCCCGTGACCGAAGCTCACCAGCGCCGCGGCCAAGGTGTGCAGCACCGCGTCAGCACTCAGGCCGGCCACAATACTGCGATCGAGCTTGATGACGTCGGGTGCGGTCACCACGATGTGGCGCAGTGAGGAGAACCCTGCGCCGACGTCGTCAATGGCGAGACGCATCCCGCGAGCGCGTAGCGGTGCCAGCACCCCCGCGAGCGCACCGTAGTCCTCGACGCGGTCGTGTTCGGAGAGTTCGAGGACCAGGCGATCCAGCGGCAGGTCACCCAGCACATCGCCGACGCGCGAGTCGAGCAGCGCACCCGGGGAGAAATTGACCGCCACGTACCCGGCCACCTCGGGCAGATGGGCCACCGCTTGGCGCACAGCGAGGATTTCGAGGTCGACGCCGCGACCGATAGAGGCCGCCTCGTCGAAGACGACGTCGGGGGGCGCACCCCACTCCACGGGAAAGCGGCTCAGGGCCTCCGCGCCCACTCGGCGCCCGTCGTCCAGGGCGACGATGGGCTGCAGGACGATCTGGGGGCCGCCGGCGTCGAAGATCGGCTGCAGGCGATCTCGAATGGCGCCGGCGCGTCGACGTTCGTAGACGCCCGGCTCGATGAGGGTGGCGGCGGCGCTCGCCAAGACCTCCATGAGGGCGCGGTCGCGCTGAGACAGTTGCTTATCCGCGGTGAACCCGGCTGCGCAGAATGTTCCGTATAGTGTTCCGTCGCTTAACGAGACCGGCACCGACACGTAACTTCGAATGCGCGGGAAGCGCGCCGCCGGGAGACGCTTAGCCTCGGGCAACTTCGCGACGTTGGCAATGACCGGCGGAAGTTTCCCGTCGCGAATGGCCTGACAGAGCGATGTCGCCTGCGGCTGGGACTGACCGTCGTGAAATAACGGGATGGACGACTCGACGACCTCTAGGTGCTGGGTGACGCCGTCCATACGGCTGAGGAAAGTCAGGCTGAGACCCAGTGAGTTCTTGGCAGTGCGTAACAACTCCGCGACCTTGAGGTCCGTCTCGGAGCGGTCCGATCGCGACGAGGCCATCCTCCGAGACTAAGGGGCATTCGGTTTCGCCGGACGCCGGCGCTAGCTCGTGCGTCGCAAGACGGTGCGTGGGCCTGCTAGCATCGATATTCCTTCGGGGGTATAGCTCAGCTGGTAGAGCACTTGCATGGCATGCAAGGGGTCAGGAGTTCGAATCTCCTTACCTCCACGAACAAAACTCTATATAAAGTGGGGTTTATCGGGGGTTATCGTAAAGTCAATCTATCTGGATTATCATGATGTCAGCAATTCCGTCAGCAAATACGTTTTGCGGAGGAAATTTATGGCAGGACGTAGAGGTAACCACGAAGGCTCGATTTATCAACGAGCCTCTGACCAAAGATGGATGGGCGTCGCCCTCCTCGGTTACGACCAATTGGGTAAGCCGATTCGAAAGTCGGTCACGGCCAAGTCCCGCAATGAAGTGGTTCAAAAACTCAAGAAACTTCGCCGTCAGATAGAAGCAGGCTTGCCCGC
>JAJZFO010000127.1 GCA_021805305.1 Actinomycetes bacterium
GCTCGCGCGTCCGACGAAGCCCTCGTGGTCGGCGACGAACGTGGCGCGACGCGTCGGCAGCGACGCCGAGAGGTCGTGGACCAGCGCGGCCGGAATCTCCTGGAGGAAGCGGCTCGGCAGCGCGTCCGTGCGTTGGCCCCAGGTGGTGCGACTCCACGCGTGGGTCAAGACGAGGTGACGCATGGCCCTCGTCAAGCCCACGTAACACAGTCGACGTTCCTCTTCGAGTTCCGCGTCGTCGGCGAGGGCGCGCCGGTGCGGGAAGATCGTCTCCTCGAGACCCGTCATGACGACCAGGGGGAACTCCAGTCCCTTGGCCACGTGCATCGTCATCATCGAGATGGCACCGGCGCCCCCGTCGAGTTGGTCGGAGTCCGCGACGAGGGCCATGCGTTCGACGAAATCCAGCAAGGTGTCGTACTGGGCGGCGGCCGACGCCAGTTCGCCGAGGTTCTCCAGGCGCGAGAAGGCCTCGTCGGAGTTCTCCGCGCGCAGGGCGTCACCCATGCCGGTCTCGCGCACGATGGCGTCGATCATCTCGCGCGGCGTGAGGTCGTTGGCCAGGGCGCGCAGTTCATCCATCACGAAGGCGAACCGCTGCGCGCCCGCGAGGGCCTTGGCGCTGAGCCCGGCGGCGCCGGCGTAGTGCGCGGCCTCGGCGAAGGAGAGGGCGTTCTCCGCCGCGTAGACCCCGAGCTTGGCCTGGGCGGCCTCGCCGACGCCCCGTTTGGGTTCGTTGATGACCCGACGCGCCGAGGCTTCGTCGCGGGGGTTCACGATGAGACGCGCGTAGGCCAGGGCGGTCTTGATCTCCTTGCGGTCGTAGAAGCGCATCCCCGAGATCACGCGGTAGGGAACGCCCGCGCGCAGCATCTCCTCTTCGAGCACGCGGCTCTGCGCGTTGGTCCGGTAGAAGACCGCCATCTGATTCCACTCCAGGCCGGCCTCGGTGCGCGCGCGACGCAGTTCGGTGGCGATCCAGCGGCCCTCGTCGTACTCGTCGCCCGCGCGGTACAGGCGGATTCGCTCGCCGGGACCGTGGTCGGTGAAGAGGTTCTTGGCGTGGCGCGAGGCGTTCTGGGCGATCACGGCGTTCGCGGCGTCCAGGATTGTCTGGGTCGAACGGAAGTTCTGCTCGAGCATGATGACGTCGGCGTCGGGGAAGCGCTGCTCGAACTGGAGGATGTTGCGCACGTCCGCCGCGCGGAATCGATAGATCGACTGGTCCGAGTCGCCGACCACGCACAGGTTGCGGTGCTGGGTCGCCAGGAGCATCACCAGTTCGTTCTGCACGCCGTTGGTGTCTTGGAACTCGTCGACCAGGAGATACCGGAACCGCTGCTGGTAGCCCGCGAGTACCTGCGGGTCCCGACGCAACATAGCCACCGCGTTGAGGAGCAGGTCGTCGAAGTCCATGGCGTTGGCCAGTTTGAGCCGCGCCTCGTAGAGTCGGTAGATCTCGGCGACGCGTCGGTGGGCGGGATCGTCGCCGCGCACCGCGTCGGCGTAGCGCTCGGCGGTGAGCATCTCGTTCTTGGCCGCCGAGATCGCCGCCGCGACACTGCGCGGACTCAGGCGCTTGGTGTCGAGGTTGAGTTCCTTCATGATGCGCTCCACGGCCGATTCGGCGTCGCCCGCGTCGTAGATCGTGAAGCCGCGCTGGTACCCCAGGACCTCGGCGTGGGCGCGCAACATGCGCAGACACGCCGAGTGGAACGTCGACACCCACATGTTCGTCGCCGACGCGCCCACCAGGTCCGCCACGCGTCGGCGCATCTCGTCGGCGGCCTTATTCGTGAAGGTGATGGCCATGATCTCGTGGGCGCGCGCGTCGCCGGTGGCCAGGAGGTGCGCGATGCGCCGGGTGAGCACGCGCGTCTTGCCCGAGCCGGCCCCGGCCACCACCAGCAGCGGTCCGCCGCGCTGGACGACGGCGCGTCGCTGGGGTTCGGTCAGTCCCTCGAGGAGACTACGCGGATCGAGGGCCTCGGCCGCGTCGCCCGCGTCGCCCCACAACGCGTCGTCGGAGAAGGAACGTCGCGTCACTCCCACTCAATGGTGCCCGGCGGCTTGGAGGTCACGTCGAGGGCCACGCGGTTCACCCCGGGGACCTCACGGATCAAGCGGTTCGCGATGGACTCGATGACCTCGTAGGGCAACCGGGCCCAGTCCGCGGTCATGGCGTCGTCGGAGGTGACGGCGCGGATGACGATCGGGTACGCGTAGGTCCGTCCGTCTCCCATGACCCCCACGGTACGCACCGCGGGTAACACCGCGAAACTCTGCCAGAGTTCGCGGTACAGACCCGCCTTCTTGATCTCGTCGACGACGACGTGGTCCGCGTTACGCAGGATCTCGGCGCGCTCGCGCGTCACCTCGCCGATGATGCGCACCCCCAGACCGGGGCCCGGGAAGGGCTGACGCCACACGATCTCGTCGGGGAGACCCAACTCCTCGCCGACGTGACGCACCTCGTCCTTGAAGAGGTTGCGCAGGGGCTCGATGAGTTCGAAGGCGAGGTCCTCGGGCAGGCCCCCCACGTTGTGGTGGCTCTTGATGTTGGCGGCGTGGCCCGACCCTGATTCGATGACGTCGGGGTAGAGCGTGCCCTGCACGAGGAATCGCGGACTCTCCTCGCCCTCGAAGAGCTCGCGCGCCACCGCCTCGAACTCGCGGATGAAGAGTTCGCCGATGATCTTGCGCTTTCGCTCGGGGTCGCTCACGCCGGCGAGCGCCGCGAAGAAGCGGTCCTGCGCGCGGACGTGGATGAGGCGCACGCCGAACTGACGCGTGAAGGTGGCTTCGATCTGCTCGCCCTCGTGGTGTCGCATGAGGCCGGTGTCGACGAAGACGCAGGTCAACTGGGTCCCGATGGCCCGAGTGACCAGCGCGGCGGCCACCGCGGAGTCCACCCCGCCCGACAGGGCGCACAGGACCCGTTCGGACCCGACGCGCGCGCGGATGGCGGCCACCTGGTCGTCGATGATCGACGTGTTGGTCCACGTGGGGGGGATCTGGGCCACGTGGTGCAAGAAGTTCTCCAGCAGCTCCTGGCCGCGTTCGGAGTGCGCGACCTCGGGGTGGAACTGCACCGCGTAGAGGCGTCGGCTCGGGTCCTCCATCACCGCCACGGGGGCCAGGGGCGTCGAGGCGGTGACCTCGAACCCTTCGGGGGCGCGCGCAATGGCGTCGCCGTGGCTCATCCAACACGTCAACGTGTCGGGCCACTCCTCGAGGAGCGCGCTGGACCCGCGCCGCGACAACTCGGTGCGCCCGTACTCCCCGCCGCCGGTGTGGGCCACCTCGCCGCCCAATTGCTGCGCCATCAATTGGGCGCCGTAGCAAATACCCAACACGGGGACGCCGAGCTCGTAGATCGCGGGATCCAGCGACGGCGCGGGCACTTCGTACACCGATTTAGGGCCCCCCGAGAGGATGATCGCCGACGGATTCCTCGCGCGCACCTCCTCGGCGCTAATCGTGCTCTGGACGATCTCGGAGTAGACGCGCGCCTCTCGCACCCGGCGCGCGATGAGTTGGGCGTACTGCGCCCCGAAGTCGACGACGAGGACCGTCAATGGCCCATGCCCACACCCTGGGCCCGCTGGAGTTGCTTCCCTTCGGTCTGCAGCGACGGGGCCAGCATGATCTCGGCCTTCTGGAACTCCTTGAGCGTCTCGTACCCGCAGGTGGCCATCGACGTGCGCAGCGCGCCGAAGAGGTTGAGGCGGCCGTCGTTCTCGTGCGCCGGTCCCACCAGGACCTCCTTGAGGGTGCCGCGCACCGTGGTGCGCACGCGCGTCCCGCGCGGCAGCGTGGGGTGGAACGTCGCCATGCCCCAGTGGAATCCGTGCGCCGGCGCTTCGATGGCGCTGGTCAGCGGCGAGCCGATCATGACGGCGTCGGCCCCGCAGGCGATGGCCTTGGCGATGTCGCCGCCCTTGGACATCCCCCCGTCGGCGATGACGTGCACGTAGACCCCGGTCTCGTCCAGGTGGCGCATGCGCGCGCCCGCGACGTCCGCGATGGCCGTGGCCTGGGGCACCCCGATGCCCAGGACCGCCCGCGAGGTGCAGGCGTTACCGGGCCCGACGCCGACCAGGACGCCCGCGGCGCCGGTGCGCATCAGGTGCAACGCCGCCTGGTAACTGGCGCAGCCCCCCACGATGACGGGGAGTTCGAAGTCACGGATGAACTTCTTCAGGTTGAGTGGTTCGACGGTCTGAGAGACGTGCTCGGCGGACACCACGGTGCCCTGGATCACCAGGATGTCTAGGCCCGCCGCCAGAACGGTCGAGGCCATCCAGTCGGTCTTTTGCGGCGTGACCGACGCGGCGGTGACGATGCCGGCGGCCTTCATCTGACGAATGCGCTCCGCGACCAACTCGAGTTTGACGGGTTCGAGGTACATCTGCTGCATACGCGCCGTCGCCTTGTCGTCCTCGAGCGTCTGAATCTCGTCGAACAGCGGCGTCGGATCCTCGTAGCGCGTCCACAGACCCTCGAGGTTCAACACGCCCAAGCCGCCGAGACGCCCCATCTCGATGGCCGTCGTGGGCGAGATCGCGCCGTCCATGGCCGAACCCAGGACCGGTAGGTCGAACTTGTAGGCGTCGATCTGCCAGGTGATGTCGACGTCCTCGGGGTCGCGGGTGCGCCGCGAGGGCACGATGGCGATATCGTCAAATCCGTAGGCCTGACGAGCCGACTTATAGATACCGATTTCTACTTCCGCCATAGCGACCTCCGGGGTGCAACCGCGCTCTGGGCTGAACGTGATTCCCTCCAATCTACTGGACGCCGTTGGGCCCCCCACCGATCGACGCGGACGCGACGGCGCTGGCGACTCCCCTCACGACCGCTACGGCGCGCGCGCGGCTCATCTAGGGTGGGGGCGGCTCAACCGTCCCCGCCCGTTCCGTCTCGACCCCCGACTCAGGAGTCCCCTCGTGAAATCTCTCGCCCGCTTCGCCGTCCGACGCCGTTGGCTCGTGCTCGTCATTTGGATCGTCCTGATCATTGGGGTGAACGCCACGGCGCAAGCCGTCGGTACCGCCTACTCGAATTCCTTCAGCCTCCCCGGCACCGATTCAACGCACGCGCTGCACCTCCTCGAGACGGGCTTCCCCCACGCCGCGGGTGACTCCGACCAGATCGTGTTCCGTGCGTCCTCGGGTTCCCTCGCCGCGGACGCCGCCACCATCACTCCGGTGCTGCGCTCGCTGACGAGTTTGACCAACGTCGGTGCCGTGTCGCCCCTGCAATATTCACGGATCGACCCGGCCATTGGCTACGTGACGGTGACCTTCACCAAACAGGCCAATCTCTTGAGCACGCCGCAGATTCAGGCGGTGGTGAACGCCGCGGCGCATTTGCGTTCGCCCACCCTGGCGGTGGCCTTCGGGGGCAACGCCTTTGGACAGTTGACGTCACCCAAGGGATCACCGGGCGAGGGGGTGGGTCTGCTCCTCACGGCCGTGGTGCTGTTCTTAGCCTTCGGGTCCCTGTGGGCCATGCTGCTGCCCCTGGGCGTCGCGCTCTTCGCCATTGGCATCGCGTCGGGCGCCACCACGCTGTTGAGCCACGGACTCTCCATTGCGCAGTTCGCCCCCATCCTCGGTTCGCTCATCGGACTGGGCGTGGGCATCGACTACGCCCTGTTCATCGTCACGCGCTCACGTCAGAACCTGCGCCAGGGCATGAGCGTCGAGGACTCGATCGTGACCGCCGTGAACACCTCGGGGCGCGCCGTACTCTTCGCCGGGGCCACGGTGTGCGTGGCCCTGCTGGGCATGCTGGTCCTCGGGTTCTCCTTCCTCGACGGACTCGGGGTGGCAGCGTCGGTGACGGTCCTGATCACGATGTTCGCCTCGCTCACCCTGCTCCCCTCGCTCCTGGCGTTCCAGAAGGATCGCGTGCTGAGCCGGCGCGAACGCCGTCGATTGGCCAGTGACGGACCCGAGCCCGCGCTCCTCGAGGGCGGATGGCAACGCTGGGCCCTCTTCGTGAGTCGCCACCCGCGGATCCTGTCGCTCGGCTCGCTCGTGCTCATCGTGCTGATCGCCCTGCCGATCTTCTCGCTCAACCTGGGCATCTCGGACCAGGGATCGGACCCCGTCGGGTCGACGACGCGCACGGCGTACGACTACCTGGCCCAGGGCTTCGGCCCGGGCTCGAACGGCCCCCTGTTGGTGGTCGGCGACCTGCACTCGCCCGGCGACGTCGCGACGATGCGCGCACTGGCCACCTCGTTGCGCACCGCCCCCGACGTGGCCTTCGTCGGTCCCGTCTCCCTCAACGCCACGCGCAGCGTCGCGGTGTTCAGCGTCGTCGCGCAGTCCAGTCCCCAATCACGCGCCACGACCACCCTCATCGACGCGATCCGCGCGCACTACGTGCCCGCCGCGACGTCGAGCACCCACACGGCCATCTACGTCGGCGGTTCGCGCGCGCTCTCGGACGA
Source organism: Actinomycetes bacterium (assembly GCA_021805305.1). Next base: position 6,464 of record JAJZFO010000127.1, read on the forward strand.
CTTCGCCAACATCCTCGACTCCAAAATCCCGCTGTTCCTGGTGGTCATCGTGTTGCTCGGGTGCCTGCTGTTGATGGTCGCCTTCCGGTCCGTCGTCATCCCCCTGGTGGCCGCCCTGATGAACCTGCTGGCCGTCGGGGCGTCCTTCGGGCTCGTCGTCGCGGTGTTCCAGTGGGGCTGGGGTAGCTCGCTCATCGGATCGGGGTCCGGACCCATCGAGTCCTACCTCCCCATCATCATGATCGCCATCCTCTTCGGCCTCTCGATGGACTACCAGGTCTTCCTGGTCTCGCGCATGCACGAGGAGTGGGTCAACACCGGCGACAACGAAATGGCGATCGTGCACGGCCAGGCCAATACCGGCCGCGTCATCACCGCCGCGGCGCTCATCATGATCTCGGTCTTCTTCTCCTTCGCCTTCGGCGGCGAGCGCATCATCGCGGAGTTCGGCATCGGACTGGGCGGGGCCGTCCTCCTCGACGCGTTCATCCTGCGCACGGTCCTGGTGCCGTCGATGATGCACTACCTCGGTCGCGCCAACTGGTGGATGCCCGCGTGGCTCGACCGCGTGGTCCCGCACGTGGCCGTCGAGGCCAGCGACGACTGATCCGCGGTAAGGAGTCGACGCGGCGACGGGGCGGACCAACGGGTCCCCACCCCACGCGAGGAGGACCCCGCGTCGGGTGAGCACCCCGTGTCGGGTGAGCGGCCCCCGCGGACGAAAAGAACCGGGCCCGAGGGCCCGGTTCTTCCCACGTCGCGTGAACGACAGTTACATCATGCCGCCCATGCCGCCCATGCCGCCGTCGCCCGAGGGGGCGTGCGCCGGCTCGGGCTTGTCGGCCACGATGGCCTCAGTGGTCAACAACAGCGCCGCGATGGACGCCGCGTTCTGCAACGCCGAGCGCGTGACCTTGGCCGGGTCGATAACGCCGGCGGCCACGAGGTCCACCAGTTCACCGGTCGCGGCGTTCAGCCCCACGTTGCCCTTCGCGTCGGCGACTTCGCGCACCTTGACGGCACCCTCGTACCCCGCGTTCGCGGCGATGTGACGCAGCGGCGCCTCGAGGGAGTTGGCCACGATGCGCGCACCGGTGGCCTCGTCGCCCTCCAGGGTGAGGATCAACGCGTCGACCGCGGCGCGGCTACGCACCAGGGCGGTACCCCCGCCGGCCACGATGCCTTCGTCAATGGCCGCACGCGTGGCGCTCAGGGCGTCCTCGATGCGGTGCTTCTTCTCCTTGAGCTCCACTTCCGTGGCGGCACCGACCTTGACGACGGCGACGCCGCCGGCCAGCTTGGCCAACCGCTCTTGGAGCTTCTCGCGGTCCCAGTCGGAGTCGGTGTCGTCGATCTCGCGCTTGATCTGCGCGACGCGACCGGCGACGTCCTCGGGCGAGCCCGCGCCGTCCACGATGGTGGTGGCGTCCTTGGTCACGACGATGCGCCGGGCGCGGCCCAGCAGGTCCACGGTGGCCGAGTCGAGCTTCAGGCCGATCTCCTCGGAGATCACCGTGGCGCCCGTCAGGACCGCCATGTCCTGGAGCATCGCCTTACGGCGCTCACCGAAGCCCGGGGCCTTGACGGCCACGGAGGTGAAGGTGCCGCGGATCTTGTTCACGACGAGCGTGGCCAGGGCCTCGCCGTCGACGTCCTCGGCGACGATCAGGAGCGGACGACCGGCCTGCATGACCTTTTCGAGCACCGGCACCAGATCGTGCACGGCCGAGACCTTCGCACTCGTGAAGAGGATGAAGGCGTCCTCGAGTACGGCCTCTTGGCGCTCGGGGTCGGTGACGAAGTACGGCGAGAGGTAGCCCTTATCGAACTGCATCCCCTCGGTGAGTTCGAGCTCGATCCCGAAGGTGTTGGACTCCTCCACCGTGACGGTGCCGTCCT
>JAJZFO010000027.1 GCA_021805305.1 Actinomycetes bacterium
GGCCGCCCAGGCGCGACCCGCCTCGGAGTCGTAGGCGAGGCCCGACGCCATCAACAGGGCCCCGAGGTTCGCGTAACCCAGTCCGAGCTGGCGGAACTTGCGCGAGTTCTCGCCGATCTTCTCGGTCGGGTAGTCCGCGGCGCCCACGATGATCTCCTGGGCGGTGAAGAGGACGTCGATGGCGGCCTTAAAGGCCTCCACGTCGAAGCCACCGTCGTCCTGGAGGAACTTCATGAGGTTGAGGCTGGCCAAGTTGCACGCCGAGTTGTCGATGTGCATGTACTCCGAGCAGGGGTTGGACCCGTTGATGCGGTCGGTGTTAGGCGAGGTGTGCCACGCGTTGATGGTCGTGTCGAACTGCAAACCGGGGTCCGCGCACTCCCACGCCGCTCGGGCGATTTGGCGCCAGATGTCACGGGCCTTCACCGTGCGAACGGTGACTCCACCGTCGCGAGCGGTCAGGTTCCAGTCGCCGTCGCCGAGCACCGCTTGCATGAAGTCATCACTGATGCGCACCGAGTTGTTGGCGTTCTGGTACTGGATCGAGTGGATGTCCTTACCGTCTAAGTCCATGTCGAAGCCGTTGTCGCGCAGAACGCGCGCCTTCTTCTCTTCGTTGGCCTTGCACCAGATGAACTCCTCCACGTCGGGGTGGTCGACGTCCAGAATGACCATTTTGGCGGCCCGTCGCGTCTTGCCGCCCGATTTAATCGTGCCGGCAGACGCGTCAGCCCCGCGCATGAAGGACACCGGACCCGACGCGGTGCCACCGCCCTCGAGGAGTTCGACGCTCGAGCGAATCTTCGACAGGTTGACACCGGCGCCGGAGCCCCCCTTGAAGATGATCCCCTCTTCGGTGTACCAATTGAGGATTGAACGCATCGAGTCCTCGACGGCCAGGATGAAGCAGGCGCTGCCCTGCTGGGGTACGCCCTTAACACCGATGTTGAACCAGACCGGCGAATTGAACGCCGCCTTCTGAGTGATCAGGAGGTGCTTAAGCTCGGCGCGAAAGGCCTCGAACTCCTCGTCATCGACGAAATAGTCGCGTTCGTCTCCCCAAGCGGCGATGGTGTCGACGATACGGTCCACCACTTGCTTGAGACTGGTCTCTCGCTCGGGCGTGCCGAGAGAACCGCGAAAGTACTTCTGGGCCAAGATGTTCGTGGCGTTAAAGGACCACGTCGAGGGGACCTCGACGTTGAGTTGCTCGAAGGCGACGGAACCGTCACGAAAGTTCGAGATGCGCGCGTCGCGACGCTCCCAGGTCACTTGGTCGTAGGGGTGGCGGTCCTCCGTGGTGAAGTATCGGCGAATTCCAATTCCGAGGCGCTGGGGTGCGATAGCCATGTCATATCTCTTTCTTCGGTTACTGCGTGGTGTCCGGTCACCTGCGACGGAGCGGGACGAGGAAGCGAGGAGAACGGTTCCTCACCCCATAGCCACAATATGTAGTGGTTGTAACACTACGCGACGCAAGATGCTGTGTCATTACAGCACTGTAATTACAAATAGTCAACCCCTAAAGGGGACAATTTTGACCCCTTTTCGCCGCCCGACCGGAGATTCCCAGTAACCACAGGCCCTTTCACGTGCGCGGGCCCCGCGTCCTCAGTGCGGGTGGCGGAATCGGCGCCACGCAATCACGGACCACACGGCCTCGACCACGCCAAAGGGCCACGCCCCCGACCAGAAGCCGTAGACGCTCGACAGGAGACACCCCAGGGCGAACGCGGCGACGAAGCCCCGCCCGCGCCGTTCCCCGGCGTACATCAGCATCATGAAACTTACGGCGACGACCCCGTAGACGGTGATCACTCGGCGCACCAACCCTTCTCGCTCACGACGCCCTCATCGGGTGCGCGACGCTTCGCGGGACATCCCCGCCGGACGTCTCGCCCGGCTACTGCAGTTTGGGCAGGGCGCGCTTGAGGTTCCGGATCGCCTGCTGGGTGCGCAGTTCGTTCTCGATCAGGGCGAAACGCACGTGAGTGTCGCCGCCCTCACCGAATCCGACCCCGGGGCTCGTGGCCACCTCCGCTTCGGTGATGAGGAACTTAGAGAATTCCAGCGAGGACATCTCGCGGTAGGGCTCGGGGATCGGCGCCCAAATGAACATCGAACCCTTGGGCGCCGCGACCGGCCAGCCAATGCGGTTGAGTCCACCGATGAGCGTGTCGCGGCGCACCTGATAGACCTCGCGCAGGAGGTCGGGGTAATCCGACGCCTCGTTCATGGCCACGATGGCGGCAATCTGCACGGGCTGGAAAGTACCGTAGTCGAGGTAACTCTTCAACTTGGTGAGCGCCGCGACCACTTCGGCGTTGCCGAGCATGAAGCCCACGCGCCAGCCGGCCATGGAGAACGACTTCGTCATCGTGTAGAGCTCGACGCAACATTCCTTCGCGCGCGGCACCTGCAAGATGGAGGGAGGCTGGTAGCCGTCGAAGCCGAGGTCGGCGTAGGCGAAGTCGTGACAGATGATCACGTCGCGCTCGAGCGCGAAGTTCACCAGTCGTTCCATGAAGGCCAGGTCCACGCAGGCGCTGGTGGGATTGTGCGGGAAGGAGCAGATGATGACCCGGGGCTTGACCGTAGCCTTCTCCCACGCCGCCAACAGCCCGTCGAAGAAATCATCGCCGGGGTCGTTGGTGCTCGCCCCCGGGTCGACCATCGGGATGGTGATCACCTGCGCGCCGGCGAAGCCCGGACCGGCCAAGTGGATGGGGTAACTCGGCGAGGGCACGATCGCGGTGTCGCCGGGTCCCAGCAGCACCCACATCAAGTGGGTGAGCCCCTCCTTGGCACCGATGGTGGTGACCACCTCGGTCTCGGGGTCGAGGTCGACGTTGAACACCTTCTTGTACCGCGTGGCCATCGCCAAACGCAGGTTGGGTAGGCCCCGACTCGCGCTGTAGCGGTGATTCTTCGGGTTGTGGGCGGCCTCGGCCAACTTCTCCACGGCGAGGTCCGGACTGGGGAGGTCGGGGTTACCGAAACCGAAGTCGACGATGTCACGGCCCTGGGAACGGGCGGCGGCCTTCATGCCGTTAATGGTCGCAAAGACGTACGGGGGCAGGCCATTGATTCGACGGAATTCCATCATCAAAATTTAGCATTCACCCCCGGTGTCGCCAGTCGGCGAGGGCCCCGAGGTCCGCCCCCGGCGCGAGCACGGCCCACTGCGCCCCGGCCCGGGCCACCTCGTCGAGCAACTGCGCGAGGTCGTCGCGCCCCGGACCCGCCCACGTCACCGGTCCCTGCGCCGAGAGGTGCGCGGTTCGGGCGGCATCGGCGTCCCAGACGTTGAGGGCCACCCCGAGGCGGCGCGCCAGGTCGTTGGTGGCCTCGGCCCCCGCGCCGATCCACACCGGCATCTCCCCGCGCAGGGTGCGCGCGACGGACTCCACCTCCTCGCGGCGCTCCTCGGCACTGCGCATCGCCAGTCCGTACGCCTCGAGCTCGTCGCGGGACTTCGCGTCACCAGTCCCGATGGCCGCGACGACTCGACCGGGGGCGACCAAAGCGAGCGACCGGAACTGACCGACGAGGTGACGACGGCCCACCATCCCCACGCGCGCCACCAGGGGCCCGAGCCATAACGACGAGGACCTCGCGGCCACCGCGGCGAGTACCGGAAAGGGCGCCAGCGACGGACGCGTCGGAGAGCCCATGGGCCAGAGGTGGTCGTAGGCGAAGACGCCGTCGAGACCCAGCTCGTCGCAGCGTCGCGCCACCTCGAGGGCGTCGTCCGCCGCGTCGCGAAACGTCGGGAGGACGACGCCGACCCTCATGCCTGACGGTCGAAGGCCACCCGCGCGGCACCCAGCGCCCCGGCGTGCACCGTGAGTCCCGAGGGGACGACCACGATGGGCGGTCGCTTGTCGTAGCCGAAGGTCAACTCCGCCAGGTACTCACGCGCGCTGGGCAGCAACTGATCCGAGGCGGCCGAGAGTCCCCCTCCGATGACGAAGTGACCGGTGTCCAAAATGGCGACGAGATTGGCCAGTCCCCGAGCGAGCCACCACGCCACCTCGTTCATGAGCGAGATCGCCTCGTCGTCGCCGTCGCGCGCGGCCGTCGTCACGTCCTCGCCGCGCACGTTCTGGGCACCCCCGCGTTGAGCCGTGAGCCGCGGTAGGCGACCCTCAGAGGCCCACTCGAAAGCGAGGCGCGCCAACCCGTTCCCCGACGCGTAGCGCTCCCAACAGCCGTAGCCGCCGCACCCGCACAACGCGCCGCGCGCCTCGACCGCCATATGACCGATCTCCCCACCGAATCCACTGCGTCCGCGCACCAACGCGCCGTTGGCGATGATGCCACCCCCGATACCGGTACCGAGCGTGACCATCACAAAATTGTCGACGCCGCGCCCCGCACCCCAGGCGTACTCGCCCAGGGCGGCGCAATTTCCGTCGTTCTCCATGAACACCGCGGTGGCGCCGATCGAATCGCGTAGCAACTCGGGGAACGACGCGCCCGACACCGTTTGCAGGTTGGGGGCGAAGGCCAGACGGCCGTCGCGTCGCACCATGCCCGGCATGCCGACGCCGATGGCCAGTGTGGTCACGTCGAGCCCGTGGCGCTCGGCGAAGGTGGTGACCTGCTCAGCCAGCACCCGCGCGGTGGCGGCCCCCGCGCCGCCCTCGGCATCGTGGGGTGTCGAAGTGCGCAGTTCGTCGAGAATCTCACCGTCGCGACTCACCAACACCGCGAGTGCCTTGGTGCCGCCCACGTCGAGTCCGACGGCCACCTCACTCACGCCAGCACCTCGACCCGGTTCTTCAACTCGACCAGCGCGTGGCGCTGGATCCGCGAGGCGGCGCGGGCCTGGATGAACTGCGGCACCGCTACGGCGAGCGCGACTTCGAGGTCATAGGTCACCTCGGTCGTGTGGGGCGAAGGGCCCGTACGGAAGTGATAAGCGCCGTTCATCGTATCCACCACGTCACCTCGCGTCTGACGCCACCTGAGCGTCGCGGGGGCGAGACTGTAGTCGTAGCGCAACTCGTACTTCGCCGAGCGGCCGAACGCCGCCGCGCGGAAGGCGACCTCGAGGGCCCGGCCGTCGGCGTCGCGCTCGAGGACCTCGATGCTCTTCAAGTCGGCCACCCATTCACGGTACCGGTCGAAGTCAACGACGACGGAGTAGACCGCGAACGGCGCGGCCGCTACGACAATTGACTGCGTCGCACGCTGAACCACGACACCTCCTCCCACTCCACTCTAGACAGCCCCTTCAATTAGCCGAAGGCGTTGGGCCGTGGTCGAAGGGCGCTAGCGCGGTGCCGAGGTGTTGGGCCAAGACTCGCCAATCGAACTCCTCGACGGCCACCGCACGCGCCCGGGTCGCGAGGGACGCGCGCCGGGGGGCGTCGCTCAAGAGTTGGGCCATCGCCGCAGCGAGGGCCAGGGCGCTACGGGGATTGTCGACCACGAGTCCAGTGAGTCCGTGGCGAACCGCCTCGTGACTTCCGCCGGAGCGACCCGCGATGTGGGCGACCCCGGCCGCCGCGGCTTCCAAGAAGACGATACCGAAGCCCTCCTGCTCGAGGCCGGCCCAGCGACTTCGACAGTCCATGACCATCACGTCGCTCGCGCCCAGCCACTCTGGGAGATCGTCGTCGGGTACGCGCCCCACGAACGTGACCGGTGCCGCGAGGCGCGTCGCCAATTTCTCGAGGCGGGTGCGATCACGACCGGCTCCCCCGATAACGACGCGCAGGGTCGGAAAATCGGCCGCCAAGTGCGCACTGGCGCGGATCAGCGTATCCATTCCCTTGCGCGGCACGAGGCGCGAATAGGAACTCACGAGGAGGGTCGCCGGCGACGCCCCGAGTGCGGCACGTACCTCATCGCGACGCCCCGCCGACAACGGCGCGAATCGACGGGTGTCGACGCCCGGGGGCACCTGGATGGTCGGGGGCATCCACTCCGCGGCGTTGCGCCGAGCCTCCGCTTCGGGATAGCCCCCCGCGCTCACCGCCACCGTGGCGTGGCGCAACACGTAGCGCAGGCTCGATGCCAGCAGCGGCACGCGCGCCGGGATGGCGACCTCCGCCCCGTGCAGGACGACCCCGTAGGGTCGCGACAGGGTCGCGCCGAGTAACCCCAAGGGCCAGGCGGGGTCCAACAGCACCAGATCCGGTTGATGTCGCTCAATGGCCGCCTCGATCAGGGCACGATTCTTACGAGTCGGCAAGATGAGCGTCGAGCCCGGGACTCGCTCGACCACCACACTGTCCGCCGCATCAAAGGCGGCGGCATCGGGGTGCGAAGTGGCGGTGATGACCACCGCGCGACCCGACTCTAGGCGACGCCACAATTCGTGGAGGTAGACCTGGATTCCACCCGTCTTGGGCGGATAATCGTTGGTCACCAGGAGATGGCGGGCCATTCCCTCCACGCTAGTGGGTGCGATTAGCGATCGCTGAGCGCCCGGCGGAACTTGAGGCGAGGGACCAGTCCTTCGCGCGACAGCATTCCCGCGACGTCGGCGAGTTCGGCGCTCATCGTCAAGGTCTCGGGCTGATCCCCCAGCACGTAACTCACCAGACAATCCTCACAATCGGGAGTAGACCGTCGCACGCAGTCACCACAACTTATTGACACTTCGATTCCGGACACGATGCCCCTTTCAGTCATCAGCATCCTGGCGCGACCCTGTCACACGTCGCCCGTCACGTGAGATACGGAGCGATTTCTTCGCGAACTTGCGCGGGCGCAAAGACCACCCCCTCGCACACCACCCGCTCGTCACGCGGGACGACCAAAACGTAGAAGGGGGGCCAACGCACATCGAGGTCGGCGAGCAGGGACTCCGAGACCAACAGCTGGTGGGCACTTGTCGCCCACGCGGGGTCCGCCGAGGGGCGCGCCGCGACCACGAGGGTGGCCACCTCTCCGAACGCCTGCGCGGACGACGCGACCACGCTCTCGCACCCCAGACAGTCGTCCTTGACCGCGAGTACCAGCGTGCGCGTGGTGAACTCCCCTTCGACCACGTCTCCGTGGAGAGTCGTGCCTCGATAGCGACGCGGTGCTCGGCGCTCTCGCGTGCCCTCGAAGGAGCGCACGATTACTCGCCCTCGGTGGTGACCTCAACCCCGCGACCGTGACCACACCAACGACACGTCACCGAGTCCACGATGCGCGACACCACCTCGGGCTCCTCAATCGTGAGTTCACCACCCACCGTGTAGTGGTGAAAGGAGCGAACGGTGGTCGTCTCGACCACGTCGAAACGGGTCACATTGCCGCATGCGGTACAGCGATATTTGTCCATTCCTCCACGGTAATGGACGCGACCACCCCACGGTCACCCCTCGAGGGGGCGGTCCCGACCCGGATCGGGGTCGGCGAACCACTGATCCCAGGACCGCGAGTCCGCCGAGGCCTCATCGCGCCGCGTGCGATCGATCAAGCGTCCGAGCGCGGCGGGGTGACGCACGATGGGCAGGGTTATCGAGCCCGAGGACGTGTCCACGACCACCGCGCCACGCCGGCGAAGGCGTTGGGCGAGGGACTGTTCGACGCGCGTCGCCACCACGTCGCTCACGTTGACCTGTGTCGAATACCGCGAGAGCACGCCCCCTTCGATCAGCACTCGCCGAGTCGTCACGGTGATCTTGTGCGACCGCCATCGCCAGGTCCGCGTGAAGAGAAGCAGCGCGGGGATGAAGCCGACGAAGAGGAGCGCGATGCCCTCGTACCGGTGAAGTAGCCCCCACTGCGTCGCCAGCGCCGTCACTCCACCCTCGATGAGAACAAAGGAGAGGAACGGTCCGACGACGCCCCGGGCCACCGGCGTCACGCTGATCACCAGGGACTCGCCGCTATCGAGGCGCCATCGCCGACTCACGCGACCCCTCGAAATGGATAGTCCCGCGGTGGGCGATTCTCAGACATTGCGCATCTGGTGCGCGGCCATCTCGAAGTACGCCGTCATCTCGTCGAACTGTTCGATGGTCAACTCCGAACGCACACTCGCGAGCGCGGACGTCATGGCGCGCACCCACGCGTCGCGCGCCTGTTTGGTGATGCGAAAGGGGGCGTGACGCATCCTCAATCGAGGGTGACCCCGCTCCTGCATATAGGTGGTCGGACCACCCCAGTATTGCGAGAGGAACAGGACCATGGTGCGCTTGGATTCCGTCAAGTCCTCCGGGTACATTGCGCGCAGGATGTCGTCCTCGACCACGGCGGAGTAAAAGGCGTCGACCAAGCGAACGAAGAAAAGCTCACCCCCCACTTGGTCGTACAGTGTCGGTTCCACGTAACCAGCCTAGGGCGCGTGTTCTAGACTGTCTGAGGTCTGAATTCAGACGCGCGGGTGTAGCTCAATGGTAGAGCTC
>JAJZFO010000059.1 GCA_021805305.1 Actinomycetes bacterium
CGCCTGGCTGGTGGACGACATGTACGACCGCTTCTTGCAGGACGCCACGGCGGTCTCGCCGAGTTGGCGCGAGTTCTTCGCGGACTACCAGCGATCAGCGGTGCCCACCGTCAGTACTTCGCACGCGGTCGTGGCCGCGCCGGCTCCCAAAATGGCGGACGTGAACGAAGCGGCGACCCCGTTGCGTGGCGCGGCCGCTCGCATCGTGACCAACATGGAAGCGTCCTTGGCGGTGCCGACCGCGACCAGCGTGCGCACGGTGGCGGCGCGATTGCTCGAGATCAACCGCGCGTCGCTGAACGAGTCTCTCGCGCGCACGACGGGGGCGAAGGTGTCCTTCACCCACCTGATCGCCTTCGCCATCATCCGAGGCCTGCGCGCGATCCCGTCGATGAACGCCACGTTCGTCGAGGCGGTCGACGCCAAGGGGACGCCGGGCGTCATCCGTCACGAACACGTCGGACTGGGTCTGGCGGTGGACGTCGAACGACCCGACGGGACGCGTAATTTGCTGGTGCCGGTGATCCGCAACGCGGACACCATGGACTTTCGCGACTTCTTGCTGGCCTACGAGGAGCTGGTGCGTAAAGTGCACCACGCGACCTTCGGGGCCGACGACTTCGTGGGGGCCACCTGCTCGCTCACGAATCCCGGCACGCTCGGCACCGTGCAATCCGTCCCGCGCTTGATGCCGGGCCAGGGCGCGATCTTCGGGGTGGGGGCACTGGCGTGGCCGGCGGGTTTTGAGGCCGCCGACCCCCACGCGCTCGCCGAGCTCGGCGTGGGCAAAATCATGACCCTGACGTCCACTTACGATCACCGCATCATCCAGGGGGCCGAGTCGGGCCTCTTCTTGAAGTACGTCGCGGAATGCCTGACGGGGGGCCACGGCTTCTACGACGACGTCTTTTCGTCGTTGGGTATTCCCTACGAACCCGCGCGGTGGTCCAGGGACCTGCGCCGTGGCGCGGGCGTGAACGACCACGACAGCATCCTGCAGCAAATCCGCGTGCAAGAACTCATCAACATGTATCGCGTCCGCGGTCACCTGAACGCCTACCTCGACCCGTTGCACACCGAACCACCGGCCCTGCACCCGGAGTTGGACCTCGCGAGTTACGGGCTGTCCATCTGGGACCTGCAACGTACCTTCGTCGTCGACGGCCTGGCGGGGCGTAGCGAAGCGACCCTGGAGGAGATCTTGTCGATCCTGCGAGAGGCCTACTGTCGCACGACGGGTATCGAATACGGGCACATCATGGATCCCGCCCAGAAGCGCTGGATCCAAGAGCGTGTCGAAGGGGTGAGCAACGTGACGCCGGTCGAGGAGCAGCGCCACATCCTCAACGCCCTCAACGAGGCCGAGGTCTTCGAACGGTTCCTGCACTCGCGCTACGTGGGCCAGAAGCGCTTCGGTCTCGAGGGGGGCGAGTCGACCATCGTGGCGTTGCAGGCGATCCTCGACGCCGCCGCCGACCAGGGAGTGCGTGAGTCCGTGATCGCGATGGCGCACCGGGGCCGCCTCAACGTGCTCGCCAACGTGGTCGGGAAGTCCTACAGCGACATTTTCTCGGAGTTCGAGGGCAACCTCGACCCCGAGAGCGTCCAGGGAAGCGGCGACGTGAAGTACCACAAGGGCGCCCGGGGCGTCTATACGACGGCCAGTGGCGCCAGCATCAACGTCTCGATGGCGTCGAACCCGTCGCACCTCGAGGCGGTGAGTCCCGTCGTCGAGGGTATCGTCCGCGCCAAGCAGGACCGAGTCGTGCGCCCGAGCGACGGTACCAATTGGGACGTGGGACCCGACCACTTTCCGTACCTGCCCATTCTGATCCACGGTGACGCGGCCTTCGCCGGCCAGGGAGTGGTCGCCGAGACGCTGAACCTCTCGCAACTCTCGGGCTACCGGGTCGGTGGCGCCGTGCACATCGTGATCAACAATCAGGTGGGCTTCACCACCGCACCGGAGTCGGCGCGTTCGAGTTTCTACCCCACCGACATCGCCAAGATGATTCAGGCACCGATCCTGCACGTCAACGGCGACGACCCCGAAGCGTGCGCGCGTGCCGCGCGGCTGGCTTACGACTACCGTCAAGAATTCCACCGCGACGTCGTCATCGACATCGTGTGCTATCGCCGACACGGTCACAACGAGGGTGACGACCCGAGTTACACGCAACCTCAGATGTACAAGATCATCGACCAGATGCGCTCGGTGCGCAAGGCCTACACCGAGACACTGATTCGTCGCGGTGACATGACCCTCCAGGACGCCGAACTCGCCCTCGACCAATTCAACGAGCGTCTCCAGAGCGTGCTCGACGAGGTGCGCACCGTCCCCGTCCCCGAGCTCGAACAGATCCCGGTCGCCGAGATTCCCGCCGACCTCGACGCGCCCGAGACCGGGGTCGCCCGGGACCGCCTCCTCGACATCGCGCGGGTCACGATGTCGGCCCCCGAGGGATTCACGATCCACCCCAAACTCGAGCGTCAGTTCGCCCAACGTCGGGCCGTGCTCGACGCCGGCGACGTCGACTGGGCGCTGGCCGAGGCGTTGGCCTTCGGGTCGCTGACCCTGGAGGGGACCAATGTCCGTCTCATGGGACAGGATTCGCGACGTGGCACCTTTTCGCACCGCCACGCGGCGCTGATCGATTACGACAACGGTGAGCAGTACGTTCCGCTCGCGAACCTGAACTCGGCGGGTTTCTTCACGGTGCGCGACTCGTTCTTGAGTGAGTACGCGGCGTTGGCCTTCGAGTACGGCTATTCGGTGGAATCCAACGATTCCCTGGTGATCTGGGAGGCGCAGTTCGGTGACTTCGTCAACGGCGCCGAGATCGTCATCGACAATTTCTTGGTGGCGGCCGAGGATAAGTGGGGCCAGACCGCGGGACTGGTCATGCTCTTGCCCCACGGGTACGAGGGCCAGGGTCCCGAGCACTCCAGTGGTCGCATCGAACGGTTCCTGTCGCTGTGCGCGCGTAACAACATCCGCGTCGCGCAGCCGACGACGGGGGCCCAGTACTTCCACCTGTTGCGCAGCCAGGTGCGTCGCGAACACGTGACGCCCCTCATCGTCTTCACGCCCAAGTCGATGTTGCGCGCGGTACCGACGCGTTCGCCGCTCGCGTCCTTCGAACAGGGGGCCTTTCGCCGGGTGCTCGACGACCACGTGAGCGATCGTGCCGCGGTGACCCGCGTGGTCCTCGCGAGCGGCAAGGTCTCGCACGAGGCCCTGGCGCGCCGCGACGAGTTGGCTCTCTCGAACGTGGCCATCGTGCGCGTCGAGCAGATCTATCCCTGGCCCGCCGAGGACATCGAGGCGGTGCTCGCCACCTACCCCGGCGCCCGCGAGGTGGTCTGGTTGCAGGAGGAGCCCGAAAACATGGGCCCCTGGCCCTTCGTGCACCTCCAGATGCATAAGGCCCTGCGCGACCGGTCGGTGCGCCACGTGGCCCGCGCCGAGTCGGCGAGTCCCGCCACGGGTTCGCACCTGGTGCACGACGCCGAACAGGCTGACCTCCTCACGCGGGCCCTCCAGTGAAGCGCCCCCTGGTCCGGGTGGTCGTCGACGGTTCGAACCTCGCGACCGAGGGCCGCACCATTCCCAGTCTCGTGCAACTCGACGACGCGGTACGCGCGTTCCTCGAGGAGTACGACCACGCGGACGTCATCGTGGTCGTGGACGCGAGTTTCGAACACCGCGTCGCGGCGTCGGAGCGCGCCCGCTTCAAGGAGGCGGAGATCGCCGGGGAGATCGTGACGCCGCCGGCGGGCGCGGTGGGCCGCGGTGACGCCTTCATCTTGAAGATCGCCCAGCGGATCGGTGCCGTCGTCCTCTCGAACGACTCGTTCCAGGAGTTTCACGAGCAGTACCCCTGGCTCTTCGATACGGGTCGTCTGATCGGGGGCAAGCCCGTTAAGGGAGTCGGGTGGGTGTTCACCGAACGACTCCCGGTGCGCGGCGTCAAGTCAGTGCGTGCCACGCGCGCGGTCAAGAAACTAGCGGTCGAGTTGCCCGAGGGCGTCGTGCCCGCCATCGGTGACACCTTGACCCCGGTGAAGGCGCCGCGAGCGTCCAAGCGTGCGGTGGTCAAGGCCGAGCCGGTGGTCAAGGCCGCCCCGGTGGTGAAGGCCGAGCCGGCGGTGAAGGTGGCCGGCGCCCGTGCGGCGAAGAAGGCCGCCCCGGGTGAGACGAAAGAATCGCGCCTGCCTAAGGAGCCCAAGGGTTCCACGGCGTCGGCCGACGGGGTGGCGCCGAGCGGCGAGCCCCCGAAGGCACCACGAGCCACGAAGAAGGCGACGACGACCAAGAAAGCGCCGACCAAGAGGGCGGTGGCGCCCGTGGTCGAGGCGACGACGGGCGCCCCGGCGGTGGCCCTACGTCGCGGACGACAGCCGGTGAACCCCGAAGACGGGTTCGCGGCGTTCGTCAAGCAGTACAAGGTCGGTGCGACGCTGTCGGGCGAAGTCGTCGCGTTCACCTCCCACGGCGCGGTCATCAAAGTCAGCGTGAAGAGCGATTCGCCGATCGAGTGCTACGCCCCTACCACTTCACTCGGGGACCCCGCCCCCGCGCGAGCGCGCGACGTCTTGAAGCGGGGCGACCAACGGTCGTTTCGACTCGTCACCGTCGACAGCGAGCGGCGCATCGCGGAGTTGGCCCTCCCGTGAGTGAACTGTCACTGCGACCAGAAGACTGGATCCCGCACCGCCCCCCGTTCTTGTTCATTGACACCCTGGTGAGCATCGAACCGGGCGTGCGCGCGAGCGCACAGTGGACCCTGAGCGGTGAGGAGTGGTTCTTCCCGGGGCACTTCCCGGGGCGACCGACGACGCCGGGCGTGGTGATGCTGGAGGCCATCGCGCAGGTCGGTGCGGTCGCGGTGCTGAGTGACGCGCGTTTCGCGGGCCGTCTGCCCCTATTCGGTGGCGTCGAGAACGCACGTTTTCGCCGCCAAGTGGTGCCGGGTGACACCCTGTTGCTGGAGTGCGAGATGACGCGTCTGTCGGCGCGCGGGGGTAAGGGCCACGGTCGCGCGAGCGTCGACGGACAGGTGGCGGTGCACGCGGACCTGTTGTTCGTCCTCGCCGACGCGCCGTGAAGGTCGCCACCTGGAACGTCAATTCGATGACGGCGAGGTGGCCCCGGGTACGCGAATGGATCGAGCGACACGAACCCGACGTGTTGCTGGTCCAAGAGACGAAGCAGACCGACGAACAGTTCCCCTTCGACGCCCTGAGCGAGGTGGGATACGACGCCGCGCACTACGGGAACGGACGTTGGAACGGCGTGGCCGTCATCTCGCGCGTGGGCCTCGACGACGTCCAGCGAGGGCTCGAGGGCGATGACGAGGCGCGTTTCATCAGCGCCTCCTGTGGGGGCGCGAGGGTGTATTCGTGCTACGTCCCCAATGGCCGCGCACTCGACGATCCGCACTACGCCTACAAGCTGCGGTGGCTCTCTTCGTTGCGCGACGTGCTCGCGGGTCGCGCCCCCGACCAGGCGGTGATCGTGGGCGGTGACTTCAACGTCACCCGGAGCGACCTTGACGTCTACGATCCGCGGGTCTTCGAGGGGGCGACCCACGTGTCCGCGCGCGAACGCGCGGCGCTCGCGGCGATCTTGGACACCGGGCTGGTGGACCTGGGTCGCAGTTTTCACCCCGACGAACCGTCGTATACGTGGTGGGACTACCGCAACGGCTCCTTTCGTCGCGGGTGGGGTCTCCGTATCGACTACCTGTTCTGCGACCCCGCCACCGCCGCGAGCGCCACCGCCGCGTACGTGGACCGTGACGCGCGCAAGGGGATCAAGCCGTCGGACCACGCCCCGGTGGTGGCGGAACTCAACTCGTAGTGCGCGAACGCCCGAGGACCGTGGGGGCGTCGACGTCGGTGTCGAGGGGGGCCGCCGCCTCGAGCTCGCGGCGAATGGCCGCGAGGCGCTGGCGGCGCCGCTCGCCGGTGACGGGCTCGTCGCGCCGGGCGATCTCCTCGAGCACGCCGTCGATGGCCGCGAGAAATCGAGAGGGGGAGCGATCGGGAAAACGGGGGTCGTTGCGACCTTTGCTCCAGGTGATCAAGAGAGTCGATTCGGCGCGACTCAGGGCGACGTACGCGAGACGCTGTTCCTCGGCCAGTTCTTCGGGCGTGGTGGCGTTGTAGTGCGGGAGTTGACCCTCGGCCCAACCGACCGCGACCACGTGCGCGAACTCGAGACCCTTGGCGCGGTGGATCGTTGAGAGTGCGACGGCGTCGCTGGCGTCGGGCTCGACGCGCCGCGACGCCACCTCCGGGGAGCTGAGGTCCGAGGCGGGGGAGTGTTCGAGTCCACGCCGTTCCCAGGGGATGCCCGCCGTCTCGAGGGCGCTCTCGATGACGTCGAGTTGCGCGTTGGTGCGCGCGAGCACCGCCATCGAGCGCCACGGACTACCGGGCTGGTGATGCACGGACAACCACGTGGCGACGTGCTGCGCTTCCTCGAGGTCGGTGCCGTAGGCGCGTACGAGGGGCACCTCGCCATCGTCGTGGGCGGGCACGATGCCCCGGGCCCCGGGTTCGAGCAGCGTGTTGGCGACGGCGATGATGTGCGCGGTGGAGCGGTGATTGCGGGTGAGGTCCAAGACGACCGTGTCGGGCCAGGTGCGCACGATGTCCTCCAGCAGGCGCGGATTGGCGCCGTTGAAGCCGTAGATCGATTGATTGGGGTCGCCCACGCAGAACAAATCGGGATCGTCGCCGGCCATCTGGGCCAGGAGCATGAACTGCAGCGGATTGATGTCCTGGGCTTCGTCGACGAAGATCGCGCGCGTGCGGTGCCGGAACGCGGCGCGCACGTCGGGCTCGTCGCGCAGCAGGGCGATCGCCTCGGCGAGGAGCAGGTCGAAGTCGAGGACGCCGCGACTGCGGCACAGGCCGACGTAACGGTCGAGCACGTCGGCGAAGGTGGCCGGGGGCATCGGGGTGGCGCGCCGCGACTTCTTCGCGGCGCGGGCGTAGGTGGCGCCGTGGAAACCCTGACTGAGCGCCCAGCCGATCTCCTGCTCCAGGCGCGGTAACTGCCAGTCGTCGAGCTTGACCTCGCCCTCCTCGCGCAACTGGTGGGCCAGGAGGGTGACGATGCGCCGACGGCTCGCCTCGATGGTGAGGGGCTTGAGGTGGTGATCCTGGCGGTACTCGTTGACGAGGGTCATCGCCGCCCGGTGAAAGGTGCCGGCGCGCACGTCGCGGATGCCCGCACGGTAGAGGCGCCGGCGCAACTCCTCGCCCGCCTTGCGGGTGAACGTCATCGCGAGTACCTGGTCCGCACCCACGTCGTCGAGGGCGATGCGTCGCTGAATGCGCAAGGTGAGCACGTGGGTCTTACCGGATCCGGCGGTCGCGCGTACGAGTAGGCGCCGCGCGTCCGAGGTGACGGCCTCGCGTTGTTCGGGGGTGAGCCCCACTAACAGGTCCGCGGAGAAACCGATGTCGTCGCTCATGGTGCCCCCGACGCTACCGTCCCCGCGTGACGCGGGTCGTCGGCGGCTCGGGCCCCGACCCCGACGAGCGACCCGGCGGGTGCCGGGGGCTTCACTAACCTGA
Source organism: Actinomycetes bacterium (assembly GCA_021805305.1). The sequence goes on from JAJZFO010000059.1 coordinate 7,591, forward strand.
AGGGCGTGCTGCGAGCCTACGGTGAGGGGAATATCTTTGGTGAGGCCTACGGCGAGGGACCCGTCCGGGTGGTCTGGCTCCACGGCTGGGCGCGCACCTGCGCAGATTTTGCTGCGAGCGCCGCCCTCCTGGCCGACGAGGGGATCGCCTCGGTGGCGCTCGATCTGCCCGGTTTCGGCGCCTCGCCACTGCCCCCGAGCGCGGGCGGCAGCGACCAGTACGCCCGGCTGCTCGAGCCCGTGTTGGCCCCGTGGGGGTCGGAGGGGCTGATCCTCGTCGGTCACTCCAACGGCGGGCGGGTGGCGACCCGACTGACCCTCGCGCGACCCGATGTCGTGACGGGGCTGGTTCTCACGGGTGCGCCGCTCGTACGCGTCGGCGCCGCGCGGCGTCCGCCGCGCGCGTACCGGGCACTACGCGCCCTGCACCGTCGTGGGGTACTGAGCGAGGCGCGTATGGAACGCGCGCGCCAGCGCTACGGATCGAGTGATTACCGCAACGCGACCGGTCTCTTGCGCGAGATCCTGGTCGCGAGCGTCAATGAGAGTTTTGAGGGGCAACTCGAGCGCGTCGACGTGCCGGTGACGCTGGTGGGGGGGGCCGACCCCCACGACGTCCCCGTCGAGGTCGCCCGCCACATCCGCGCGGGGTTGACCCACTCGCCCGAGGTCGAACTCGACGTGTTGGCCGCGACCGGTCACCTGGTACCGACCCAACGGCCGGCGGAGTTGGC
>JAJZFO010000092.1 GCA_021805305.1 Actinomycetes bacterium
GAGTTCACCTTGGCGAGCGCTCGGTGTAGCTCGGCGCGAAAGGCGGACTGTCGCTCGAGGTCGCGGGTGGGGTGGACCGCGTTGGTGAGCAGGACGACGGCCAGATCCGCTGGGGGCGAGATGAGCAGGGAGGTGCCGGTGAATCCCGTGTGCCAGAACGTGCCCTCGGGCCAGCGACCCCAGCCGCGGGGCTCCAGTCGCCATCCCAGACCACGCACGTCGGGGGTGCGACCCGCGTGGTACCGGGTCATCCGTGCCTGGGCCGCGCGGCTGAGGATTCGATGTTGGCGAGGGTCGAGCAGTTCGCGTGCGAAGAGGGCGAGATCGCTCGCGGTCGAGAAGAGTCCGGCGTGCCCCGCGACGCCGCCGAGGGCCCACGCGTTGCCGTCGTGGACTTCGCCGCGTACGAGACCTGGACCGAGTCGCTGGTCGCCGTCGAGTTCGGTGGCGGCGCTACGCGCACGCAGCCGCGCGCCGGGTCGGAACCGCGTGTCGCCCAGGTCGAGCGGTTCGGCGACCACGCGGGCGAAGAGCCGGTCGAGTGATTCGCCCGCGCACTGTTCGACCGCCCAACCGAGCAACATGAAGTTGAGGTCGCTGTAGAGGACCCGTCCGGGGCGAGTGGCGCGCTCGGCTTCCTCCATGACGGCGCGGCGGATGGCCACGCGTCGCGGCCCGAGGTGGAAGAACGGACGATGCGCGACGATTCCCGAGGTGTGGGTGATCAGCTGATGGAGGGTGATGTCACGCCGGGCAAGGTCGGGGAGCCACCGGTGCGCTCCCTGACTCAGACGCCAGTGCCCTTGGTCCTCGAGCCACAGCGCCAGGGTGGTGGTCACGATCACCTTGGTGAGTGACGCCAGGTCGTAGAGCGTGTCCTCACGAGTGGGCTCCGGCGACCCGACCACGGTGGCGTGCCCGCTCCACGCGCGCAACAGGGTGCCGCGGCGAGAGATGACGGCGAGGTTCACGCCGGCGGGGAATCCCTCGTTCGCCGCACGAATCATCGCGGTGGTGACTCCGCTACGTACCCGGGTCGAGAGGCGCTCGTCGTCGCCGAAGTACTGAAGGGTGACGGGAGGGCCGCCGGCGCGAGTCATGAGGGGGTGAGTCCGTCGTTCGCCGGGACCGGCACCCGACGTAATCTGATCTCCTGGGCGCCGTAGGGCTCCTCCACCCGTCGCGCGCCGTCGGGGACGAATCCGGCGTGGGCGTACAGGGCACGAGCGCGCGTGTTCTCCTCGAACACCCAGAGGGTGACGGTGCGCGACGAGAGCGGGTCGAGGATGGTGAGGGCCTTCTCCAGCAGGTGCCGGCCGATTCCGAGTCCGCTCGACGACGGCGACACGTAGAGGGCGAAGACGTGCCCGTGTCCCGGATTGTCGGGTTCGGCCCCCAATCGTGTGAAGCCGACGATGTCACCCGACTCGATCTCAGCCACCAACGTCTGCGCCGAGGTTGCCGCGACGAGTTGGCCGAGCCAGGACGTGGTCTGCTCGAGGTCGAGCGCGTCGATGACCGAATCGGCGACGATACCGCGATACGCTCCGCGCCAGGAATCGATGAAGACGCGGGCGAGGGCGGGGGCGTCGCCCGCCGTCGCCCGACGCACTCGTAGCGAGGGACGCGGCGTCGACGTCGACGGGGTGGTCGGGGGTGTCGGTGTGGGCCGGCGTAGACCCGTCTGGAAGCGGTAGCGGTCGCCGCGGTAGAGCGATCGCACGAACTCGATGGGCTGACCCGACGTGTCGAGGGTGCGCCGCGACAGCATCAAGAGAGGCATGCCTGGCGCACACCGCAACAGGCCGGCCTCACGCCCTTCGGCCACCACGGCCTCGATCGTCTCCTCGGCGGACGCCAGCTCGACGCCGTAGTTGGAGGAGAGCAGTTGGTAGAGCGACGCGCTGTCCGAGAGCTCGGCGGTGATGCCGTCGAATCGAACGGCGCTCAAGAAGACAACCTCGATGGCGATGGGCTCACCGTCGGCGAGGCGCAGGCGCTCGATACGCAGCACCTCGGCGTTAGCCGCGAGACCGAGGCGTTGACCCACGTCGGCCCCCGCCGACACCCGACGTACGTCGATCAACTTGGAGCTCGGGGCGATCCCGCTGGCCCGCATGCCCTCGGTGTGGCTCATCAACTCCAGGCGCTGCTCGATCTTGGCGTTGGCCACGAAGGTGCCCTTACCCTGACGACGGTAGATGCGCTGCTCGATCTCGAGTTGGCTGAGGGCTTGGCGCACCGTGGCTCGCGATACCGCGTACGTCTGGCACAACTCGCGCTCGGTCGGCATGGCCGAGCCAGCGGGCAGACCCTCGATGATGACTAGGAGTGCGTCGTGGATGCTCTGATACTTGGGTGAAGTGACGGTACTGTCGAGCACCGGCACTGAATCATCGAGCACTTGCCCTCCATATCGGTGTTCACCAGATTCGCGGAATTTTGTCAATCTACCAACTGCGATTGGTCCGGTCAACAAATTTCGTCGCCGTTTGGAAATCCTTTAAATGACTGCCCTCTTGAAATTAACGTCGTCGAAATATTAGAACAACATTTGACTTGACTGGACCAAATGCCACCTGTAGTGTCGCCCCGTAGCGGATACTTCCACAACCTCACAGGGGGATCAATGAAATCATTTACTGGACTGAGAGGGCTGGCCTCAGCGGCCCTCGTGATGGGCACCGTCGGGGTCTTCTCGGGCGGCGTCCTCGATGCGGGGAGCGCGTCGGCGTCGACGAGTGCCCGGGTCGCCAATTCCACGCTGGTGATCGGAACGGTCAATAGCGTCCAGAAGATCGACCCGGACGTCGTCACGAACTTCCTCGACTTCGAGGCGCTGGGCCTGATCTACAACACGCTGGTCCAACAGAACTCGCAGCTGCAGATCGTCCCGGACCTGGCGACGAGTTGGTCGTTCGCCAACGCCAACCGCCAGCTCACCTTGCAACTTCGTCAGGGCGTGAAGTTCGACGACGGCAGCACGATGACGTCGGCCGACGTCGTCGCGTCGCTCGATCGCGCCCTCGCCACCAAGACCGCGGACCCCTCGGCGTCGTTCCTCGCCTCGGTGACCAAGATCAGTGCGAGCGGGCCGAACAGCGTCGTGTTGACGATGAGTCACCCGGATGTCTCGATCCTCCAGGGCCTCGCGACGGTGAACCTGGGCATCATGCCCGCCGCCGCGATCAAGGCGGGCACCATCGCCACCAAGCCCGACGGCACCGGTCCCTTCGAGTTCTCGAAGTGGGTCCCGAGCACGTCCTTCACCCTGACGGCCAACCCGAACTACTGGGGTGGCAAGGTGTCGCTCGGATCGGTCGAGCTCAAGACCATCCCGACGGAGCAATCCATCTCCGCGGCCCTGCAGGCCGGCACCATCCAGATGGCGCTGCTCTCACAGCCCACCGTGGTGAGCACCATCCCCCAGTCCTACCCCGTCCAGCACGTGATGGACCTCTCGTACCGTGCGCTGCAGTTGCAGGACAAGGTGGGGATCCTGGCCAACGTGAACGCGCGCCGCGCCATCGCCTGCGCCACCGACCGCAACCAGATCCTCCAGGACTCCGTCTTCGGTGACGGCAAGGTCGTCGGACCGGTGCCGCTCGGCCCCTACGCGACCAACCCGGTCTCGGCGATCTGCCCGACCCCGAACCTCGCCCAGCGCGCGCAAGTACCTCGCCGCCTCGGGTCACCCGAGCGGCTTCACCTTCACCGCGATCACCTCGACCGACCTCGACTCGACGTCCGCGGCCCAGGCCATCGCGATGCAGTCGCAGCTCGCTCGCGTGGGCATCAAGATGAACATCCAGAACCTGGCGGCCAACGCCTACATCCAGGACTGGCTCAAGGGTAAGTTCCAAGCGGCCTTCGCCGAGAACGGTGCGAGCCCCAGCCCCTACGTGATGTACGGCCGCTACTTCGGCAAGGGTGCCGGTCTGGCCATCCCGGCGGGCTACAGCTCGAAGTCGTTGCAGCAGGAACTGTTGGCTGGTGACGTGACGTCCTCCGCCGCGGGGCAGACGGCGGCGTGGAAGAAGTTGAGCAACGACCTCACTGGTAACGCGGTGTGGATCTGGCTCTTCGACTCCTACGACTTCGCGGTCATGTCGCCTTCGGTGCACGGGTTCACCCTCTCGCCGGTGAACACCACCCAGTTGTCGAGCCTCGCGAACACGACGCTCAAGTAACGCGTCCGAACCGGCACTGAACAGGGGATCCGCCGCACGATGAACGTGGTCACGGCCATCGTGCGGCGGATCCTCAGCATCCTCGTCACCCTCCTCGGGGTGTCGGTCATTATCTTCGTCATCCTTCGCCTCCTCCCCGGCAACGCGGTCAGCGCGTCGATGGGGGTGAGCGAGGGTCTTCTCTCCAAGGCCCAGGTCGCCGCCCTCAATCAGTATTACGGCGTCGGCCAACCGGTCCTCGAGCAGTACTTCTCTTGGCTGCACGCCCTGCTGCACGGCAATCTCGGCGTGTCGCTCTCCCAGCAGAAGTCGGTGAGCTACCTGGTGGGTCTGGACCTGCCGGTGACGCTAGAGCTCGCCTTCTTCTCGATGGTCCTCGGCGTGCTGATCGGCGTGGGCTTCGGGATGTGGAGTGCGCTGCATCCGGGGCGTTGGCAGGACAACATCGGTCAGGTGGTCGCGGTGGTGGGCCTCGCGATCCCCGCCTTCGTCCTCGGTCAGTCGCTGGTCGTCTACATGTCCACCAAGTTCCACTACTTCCCGTCCTCGTTGACCTTCGTCGGCTTCTTCTCCAACCCGTGGCTCAACTTCCAACAGATCATCTTCCCCTCGATCGTCCTGAGTCTGGGCATCGGCGCGGCGATCCTGCGCACGACGCGCGGTGCGGTCCTCGAGGTCAGCGGACTCAATTTCGCACGAACCGCTCTGGGCAAGGGGGTGTCGCGTCGCGCCTTCGTGTGGCGCCACCTCTTCCTCAACTCCCTCACCGCGGTGGTGACGATGTCGGGTATCCAGCTCGGATACCTCCTGGGTGGCACCGTCATCATCGAGCGGATCTTCGTCCTGCCGGGAATGGGCAACTTGTTGATCACGGCGATCAAGAACCAGGATTACCCTCTGGTGCAGAGCGTCACGCTGGTGTTCGCCGCCGGATTCGTCATCGTCAACATGTTGGTCGACCTGGCCTACTCCTTGATCGACCCGCGTACGAGGAGGCGTTCAGCGTGAGCGACGTCACCCCCGAGATCAGTGGCGCTACGTCGGACCAGGTGGTGCGCCACCGGAGCTGGTTCGGGGCCCTCTGGCGCAGCGCCAACGGGCGCGCGGGGATCGTGGTCGTGTCGATCACTCTCTTCGCGGGGGTGCTCGGCATCCTCGGCGTCACCCCCTACGCCCCCGACGCGCAGAACCCGTCGGCGGTGCTGAAGGGAATCTCGTTCTCGCACCTGATGGGCACCGACCAGTTCGGGCGCGACGTCTTCTCCGGGGCACTACAGGGGTTGGGCGTCTCGCTCGAGATCGCTTTCTTGTCGGTCCTCATCGCCGGGGTCATCGGCAGCATCGGCGGCATCGTGGCGGGCTTCCTCGGCAAATGGACCTCCTCGGTGATCATGCGCCTGACCGACATGATGTTCGCGATCCCCACGGTCCTGTTCGCCCTCGCCGTCGTCACCGCATTGGGATACGGCATCGTGGACAGCTCGATCGCCATCGGCGTGGGCTGGGTGCCCATCTACGTGCGCGTGGTGCGCAGTCCGGTCCTGGCCCTGCGCGAGTCGGACTTCGTCCGGGCGGGCCAGGTGCTCGGCTTCTCCCGGCGACGCCTGCTGTGGCGCCACATCCTGCCCAACGTCGCGGGCGTGATCGCGGTGCAGACGAGCCTCGCCCTGGCGTGGGCGATCCTCGCCGAGGCGGGATTGAGCTTCCTGGGGCTGGGACCGCCCCCGCCCACCTTGTCCCTCGGGGACATGGTCAATAACGCGAGCTCCACCGCCGCGGTGGCGTGGTGGACGTTGGCCGGGCCGTCGCTGGTCATCATCGTGGCCGTCATCGGCTTCAACTTCCTCGGGGACGGCCTGCGCGACGTCTCCGACCCCCGGACGAGGACGAGGTGAGATGAACGTCATTGGCATGATCTCGGGTACGTCCTTCGACGCCATCGAAGCCGTCGCGTTGAGGATCACCCTTCGCGACCGCGTCGCGCACGCCGAGTTGGTCGAGCACGTGTCGGTGCCCTACGAGGAGGACCTGCGCTCACGCGTGGCGCTCGTGCTGCCGCCGAACGCCACGACGATCGAGGAGGTCTGTCAGCTCGATACCCTCATCGGCCTCGCCTTCGCGGACGTGGCCGCGTCCCTGGCGCGGCGGTGCTTCGCGGACGACGTCGACGTGGTGTGCTCGCACGGGCAGACGGTCTACCACTGGGTCGTCGACGGGCACGCCTGCGGGACCCTGCAGATCGGCCAGGGGGCGTGGATCGCCGAGGCGACCGGGGCCACGGTCGTGAGCGACGTGCGCAGCCGCGACGTGGCGGCGGGCGGGCACGGAGCACCCCTCGCGAGCCTGGTCGACGTGCTCTTGCTGGGACGCCGCCCCGACGTGGTGCGCGGGGCGCTCAACCTCGGCGGGATCGCCAACGTGACGGTGGTCGGTCCCGCACTCGAGCCGCTGGCCTTCGACATCGGTCCGGCCAACGCGTTGATGGACGCCGCGATCACCTGGGTGAGCGACGGCGCCGCTGGTTTCGACGAGGGGGGCGCGAGCGCCGCTCGCGGCGCCGTGGACGAGGCGCTCCTCGAGGCGCTCCTCGACGACCCCTACTACCGCGCGCCCGCCCCGAAGTCCACGGGCAAGGAACTGTTCAACCTCAGCTATCTCCGTGAGCGGATCGGGTCACGGTCCATCGACCACGATGACCTGCTGGCGACGCTCTGTGAGCTCACGGCCCGTACCGTCGCCGACGCGGTGCTCGAACAAGGCGTCGTCGAGCTCTTCGTGTCCGGCGGTGGGACGCGCAACCCCACACTCATGGCGGCGATGTCGCGGCACCTGAAGGCACACGGCGTCACCATCGCGCTCATCGACGACTTCGGGGTGCCCGAGGCCGCCAAGGAGGCGCTGCTCTTCGCGTTGATCGGCTTCTTGAGCGTGCAGGGCCTCGCGGGGAGCATCGCCTCGTGCACGGGCGCCGCGCACGCCAGTGTCCTGGGCTCGATCATCCCCGGCCGTCAGCCGGTCTCCTCGCTCGCGGCGACGGAGGCTCCCGAGCGCCTGGTCGTGCGCTCCACACCGAGCGCGGTGGCGTCGTGAGCGGACCCCTCCTCGAGATCCGCGACCTGCACATCGGCATCGCGCGCCGCCACCGCAACGACGAGATCGTGCGAGGGGTGGACCTCGCGATCGAGGCCGGCGAGAAGTGGGGGATCGTCGGCGAGAGTGGTTCGGGAAAGACCCTCACCATGCTCTCGGTGCTACGACTGCTGGCCTCCCCGCCGCTCAGCGTCCTGCGCGGGGAGATCCGCTTCGACGGCGAGGACCTGGCCCACGTCGACGACCGACGTCTGCGCGAGGTGCGCGGGGGCGACATCGCCATGGTCTACCAAGACCCGATGACCTCGCTCAATCCCCTGCTGCGCGTGGGGCGACAACTCGAGGAGACCCTCAAGGCCCACGGCGCCTCGCCCGCGCAGGCGCAGGCGCGCACCCGCGACGTCCTTCGCCAGGTCGGTCTGAGCGATCCCGAACGAGTGCGCACCTCCTATCCTCACCAGCTCTCGGGGGGGATGATCCAGCGCGTGATGATCGCGATGGCCCTCGCGACGTCACCGCGGGTCCTCATCGCCGACGAGCCCACCACGGCCCTCGACGTCACCATCCAGCGCCAGATCCTCGAACTCGTCACGGCGCTGCAGGCGAGCACCGGCATGGCCGTCCTGTGGGTGACCCACGACCTCGGGGTCGTCGCGAGCCTCGTGGACAAGGTGGCGGTCATGTACGCGGGGCGCATCGTGGAGAAGGCGGACACCACGCGACTCTTCGAGCACCCGACCCACCCCTATACCAAGGCTCTGCTCGAGTCGTTGCCCGGCGCGGGAAGTGCCCATCGCTCCGCGCTCCACCAGATCGGCAGCACTCCGCCCGACCCCACGCGCCTGGGCGCGGGCTGTCCGTTCCGCGAACGTTGCCCCTACGCCGTCGATCAGTGCGCGTCGAGCGAACCGGCGCTGATGGACCGCGGACAGGGC
>JAJZFO010000301.1 GCA_021805305.1 Actinomycetes bacterium
CGCCACCTGGGGCTGATTGATGACGGCACCGGTGAGGAGGGTCCCGTAGGGACCCGGATTCGTGATGGTGAAGGTGCCGCCGCTCATGTCGTCCACGCCTAGCGCCTTCGTGCGCGCGCGGGTGGCGACGTCGCGAATAGCGCGCGCCATGGCGCGTACGTCGAGTGCGTCGGCCCCTTTGAGGACCGGTACCACCAGGCCCTCAGCGTCGAGGTCCACCGCGATACCCAGGTTCATGGCGTGATGCACGATGAGTTCGTCGTGTCCAACGGAGGAATTGAGGTGGGGGAACTCACCGAGTGCGCTCACCGTGGCGACCGAGATGAAGGGCAGGTAGGTGAGCGTGAAACCTTCGGCGTCCTTGAATGCGGCCCCGTGACTGCGCCGAACCCGTTCCACGGCTTCGAAATCGATCTCGCGCACCATCAGGGTGTGGGCGGAGGTGGCCTTGGAGCGGACCATGTGCTCCGCGGTGAGCTTGCGAATCTTGGAAAACGCGATCACCTCGTCGCCCTCGCGCGCCACGGCGCCGGTCCGGGGTGCGCCGCCCTGGGCGGCGAGTTCTACGTCGCGGCGGGTGATCCGCCCGTCGGGGCCGGTACCGGTGACGTCGCCGGCCTGAAGTCCCGTGGCGCTCAGGAGCCGTCGCACCACCGGGGACAGTGGAATGACGGCGGCGCCGGGCGCGGGTGCGGTCCGCGCCGCGGCGGCGAGCACGTCCTCTCGGGTGATGCGCCCTCCGGGACCGGTGCCGGTGACCTCGCCCGAGGACAGGCCGTGCTCGGCCAGGAGTCGACGGACCACGGGCGAGAGTTTCTCACCGGCCGAAGCCGCCGCGAGGGCCGGGGCCGTGGCCGACACCGCGGCCGTCGGGCTCGTCGAGATCGTCGGGGCGCTCGATACGGCGACCGCGTCGTCGCCGGCCCCCCCGATGGTCGCGAGTCGGGTCCCCACGTCGACCGTGGTGCCCTCGGGTACGAGGATCGCGCTCAACACGCCGTCGGCCTGGGCCGGAATCTCGGTGTCGACCTTGTCGGTCGAGACCTCAAAGAGCGGTTCGCCGCGGGTGACGAGGTCTCCCACCCCCTTAAACCACTTGGTGACGGTGCCTTCGGCGACGGTCTCGCCGAGTTGGGGCATGAATACATCGGCCATATTGGTCTCTCTTCTTGCTAGGCGTTCGCGCCGGACGGGGTCGCGTCAAGTTGTTGGGCCATCCAGTCCGCACTATAGGGACGGTGTCGGTAGACGACGTTGGCGCAGCCGTGGTTACCGTCGTCGAGCAGGAGAACTTCGCTCGGTCCGCGCGTCTGGGTCGCCAATCGTTCGGCGTCGTGAAAGGAGAAGAGGCGGTCGCGCCGGCCCGCGACGACGAGGAGGGGACGTGAGATGTGGGGCGCACGGTCCTCCAGGGTCAGTTCCCGGGCGCGTCGGTGCGCCTCGTCGGGGTCGCGCGAATACGAACGGACCTCGAAAGCTCGCCGGGTGAGGGGGTTGAGATTGCCCCACGCCTCGGCGAAATCAAAGGGCCCCGACAGCGAGATCGTCGCGCGCACGGGTAGGTCGGCGGCGGCGATGCGCGCGGCGTAGTAGCCCCCGAGGCTCACCCCCCAGACACCGATACGGTCGCGGTCGACGTCGTCCACCCCCGCCAGGTAGTCGAGCACGGCCGACCCGACGATTTCCCAGTCGGGTCGGATCGGCAGGGTCCACTCGGCTTCGCCCTGGCCGGGACCGTCGAGGGCGAACGTGGCCATGCCCCGATCGAGAAAGGAGCGCTCGACCTCGCGGAATTCCTCCTTCGTCGAATCAAGGCCGGGAATGAGGACGACGGTGGGGTGGGGGCCGGGTCCCCGGGGCAGGCGAAGGATCGCGACCAGGTGCGCGCCGTCGAAGGGGATGATCTCTCGTCGTCCGACCGGATCGAGGAGGGGGAGGGCTCGCGTCAACGCCTCGACCGCGCGGTCGTGCGCGACGCGCGCCTGCTCGAGGTCGTGCACGAAGAGGAATTTGGCGAAGTGGAAGTACGTCGCCGCACGCGTGAACGATTCGCCAGCCGAGCGGTGGTGGTCTCGCACCAGAGCCGCCTCGGCGAGCGCGAGATGTTCCTCCGCGCCGCGCGACCACGCGGCGCACCACTCCGACCACGAATGCAACGAAGCGGTGATGAGTGAATAGTCGCTCGCGTCCACGCCGTTGGCCGTGAAGCGCGGCCCCCAGTTGGCGATGGCGGTGTCGAGCAACGCATCACTCATGAGGCCCCCTCGACCGTTGGCAAGTCACGAAATCGTAATGTCTCACGTCCGCGCCTGACCAGGGCCCGACTCGTTAATTCTTTTAACGACACTGTAAAGATTTCAGCGCATCGTAACTTGACGCTCCGGGGGTCCATCGTTAGGGTTAGCCAATCGTTCTTCGAGCGGTCGCCGGTCGTCGTGCACCTGAGGGGGGGCTGACGTGGCGTTAACAATGCAGTGGGGGGAAATATGAAGAAAATCGGTAATTTGTGGCGTACCGTCGGCGTTACGTCGGTGGCCGCGTCCACGTTGCTCATGGTGGCGACCAATTCGGGCGCCGTGTCGCGAGCGCACGCGCTGGCACCCATCAAGATCGGCATCTCGTTGTCGCTGTCGGGTGACTTCTCCGCCGACGGCGTGGCCTTCCAACAGGGCTACCAGTTGTGGGCCGCGGACGTCAACGCGCACGGCGGACTCCTGGGTCACCCGGTGTCACTCGACATCGTGTCGGACGCGTCGAGCCCGACGCAGGTGGTCACCAACTACCAGAAGTTGATCACCAACGACCACGTGGCCCTGACCTTCGGCCCGTTCTCGTCGCTGCTGAGCCTGCCCGCGGCCAAGATTGACGCGCGCTACGGCTACGCGATGATCGAGGGAGCCGGTGGTGCGCCCAAGATGTTCCAGGCCGGACTCAAGAACATCTTCGACGTGTCGCTACCGGTGAAGGACTCGTTGTTGCCCTTCGCCCAGTGGATCTCGGCACTCCCCGCGGGCAAGCGTCCCACGACGGCCGCCTACGTCACCACCAATGACGCCTTCACCGAGCCCCAGATCCCGGTGGCGCAGAACATTATGAAGGCGGCGGGGATCAAGACGTCGTACTACTCGGTGTTCCCGTCCGAGACCACGGACTACACGCCGATCGCCGACGCGGTAGCGGCGGCCAAGGCGCAGGTGGTCGTGCTGGGTTCGGTCGACGTCCCCACGGTGTCGTCCTTCATGCAGGCCTTCGAGCAGGCGCACTACACCCCCAAGGTGTTTATCGCCACCGGTGGTCCCGACCAGGGTACGACCTTCGCGAAGGCCGTCGGCATCAAGAACGCGGACGGCATGATGGTCCCCAACGGCTGGTACGGCGGCGCGACGACCCCCGGGTCCCGGGCGATGGTCGCGGAGTACGTCAAGAAGTACGGCGGCTCGCCCTCGACGATCAGCGCGGACGTCGCGGAGGCCTACTCGGTCGGTCAGGTCGCGGCGCAGGCCGTGAAGGCGACCGGCGGCTTCAACAACGCCAAGATCATCAAGTACCTGCACTCGGGCGTGACGCTCACCAGCGTGCAGGGTCCGGTCAAGTTCGACACCCTCGGCGAGAACAACCAGGCCACGGCCTTCACGTTCCAGTGGCAGGGCGCGAACTTCGTGCAGGTCAACCCCGTGTCGTCGCCGGCCTCCAAGCCGGTGCTGATGCCGAAGCCGGCCTGGGCCAACTAATTCATGAATTCCTCAGCGCTCATCCACGCCCTCGTTGACGGGGTCCTGACGGGTTCGGTTTACGCCCTGATGGCCACCGGGTTGACTCTGGTGTTTGGAGTCATGGACATCATCAACCTGGCGCAGGGGATCCTGGCTCTCCTCGGTGCATACCTCAGCTACACCTTGTCCGTGCACTTCGGAGTCGACCTCTTCGTCGGTTTGGTTTTCACGATCCCCACCCTGTTCGTGGTGGGGATCGTGATCGAGCGTTTGTTCGTCGCACGACTCAAGGGTCCGGAACGAACGGCGATGTCTATCTTGGTCACGTACGCGATCTCGTTGGTGATCGAGGGCATCTTGAATGAGGTGTACTCGATCAACCAGGTGCAACTCCAGGCCTGGTACGTCAACCGTTCGTTCCCGATCTTTGGGATCTATCTGCCCTACATCTACCTGCTGGGCTTCATCCTGGCTGCGGTACTGCTCGGGGCGCTGTACTTCATGCTGTATCGCACCCGATTCGGCGCCAGTATCCGCGCGTCGCTGTCGGATCAGACGGCGGCCGCGCTGGTGGGTATCGACACCAAGCGCGTCGCGACCATCTGCTTCGGTATCGGGGTGGCGGTGACGGCGGCGGGGGGAATGATCTACGGTGCCACCAACGCCTTCAACGCCTCGTCGAGTTACGACCTCATCTCTCGCCTGTTGACCATCATTGTCCTCGGCGGGATGGGGAGCCTCGGGGGCGCCCTGGTGGCGGGCATCTTGATGGTCATGCTCCAAGACGTCGTGGCCGTGGTGTGGTCGCCCATCTGGTCGTCGATGTCCTTCTTCGTGGTGCTCGTCATCGTCTTGTCGCTGCGCCCCCAGGGACTCTTCGGCAAGTTGTCCGCGAGGGTGGCGTAATGAAACTCAAGCAGAGTGCCTGGTGGGCGCTAGCGCTGGTCGTCTTCGCGTTGTTCCCGGTGGTGGTAACGAATCCCTTCTACACCACCATCGGCATCTTCACCGTGATGTACATGAGTTGCGCCACGTCGTGGAACATGTTCTCGGGGTACTCGGGCTACGTCTCGTTGGGCACCGCCATCTTCTTCGGGTGCGGGGCCTACACCATGGCCCTGGCCTCCATTGACTGGCACGTGCCGGGTGGCGCCGTGCAGTTCTGGCTGGTGCCGCTGGGCGGGGTGGTGGCCATGGCCATCGCCGTCCCCCTGGGCGCGGTCGCGCTGCGGGTGCGTCGCCACACGTTCGTCGTCATCACGATCGCGTTCTTCTTCGTGTTCCAGTTGGCCGCCATCAACGCCAACTTCACGGGCGGACCCGCCGGCCTGTCGCTGGCGCTGATCCCCTGGCAGGGTAACGCCTACAACACGCCGTTCTATTACGTGGCGCTGTTGATCCTGGTGTTCGCCGTCGTCTTGTCGGCCCTGGTGCGGCGCTCGCGCTTTGGCCTGCAGCTCCTGGCGATCCGCGACGACGAGGACCGCGCGCTCGGACTCGGCGTCAAGGTGAAGGCCGTCAAGTTGACCGGCTACACCATGTCCTCGTTCACCGTGGGGATGGCCGGGGCGCTCTACGCGATGTTCCTCGGGCAGATCTACCCGCAGTTCGTCTTCGACCCGGTGTTCGACGTGACCGTGGCGCTGATGGCGTTCCTCGGCGGCTTCGGCACCTTGCTCGGTCCCCTCGTCGGCGGCCTGATCTTGGAGTCCAGTCAGCAGTACCTGACGGCGACCTACTCCAACGGCTCGCTGTACCTCATTCTCTTCGGCGCCCTGTTCCTCATTGTGGTGCTGTTCATGCCCCAGGGCATCGTCGTCAAGGTCAAGGAGATATGGATGAAGAGGTCGCTCAAGGACGCCGACGGCGTCGACGGCGCGACGCCCGTGGCGATGGCGGGGAGCGTGAAGCCGTGACCACCCTGCTCGAGGCCCACGACGTGAGCCGTTCCTTCGGCGGCCTCCAGGCCCTCGCGGGGTGCTCGTTGCTCGTGGAGCGAGGTTCGATCACCGGTCTCATCGGACCCAACGGTTCGGGCAAGACGACGCTGTTCAACGTGATCACCGGTTACATCAAGGCCGATACGGGTCGCGTCAGCTTCGAGGGCAAGGACATCACGAACGCGCGCCCGAACGCGGTGTTCGCCCTGGGCATCGGGCGGACGTTCCAGATGACGCGCATCTTCGCGCGCATCAGCGTGGTGGAGAACATGCTGGTGGCGACGCAGCGCGAGGAGAGTTGGCTACGGGGACTGACGCGCTCGAAGTCCTCCAAGAGTGAACTCGACAACGCGATGGAGTGGCTCGACTTCGTCGGGTTGGCGCGTCTGGCCCACCTGCCGGCCGGCGCGTTGTCCTACGGCCAGCGCAAATTGCTCGAGCTGGCGTACGTCCTGGTGGCTGACCCCGACGTCATCTTGCTCGACGAACCGGCGGGCGGCGTGAACCTCACTCTCATCAACGAGATCGGCGAGAAGATCCGCAGCCTCAACGCCGCCGGCAAGACCTTCTTGATCGTCGAACACAACATGGAGTTCGTCATGAACCTCTGCGACACGGTGACGGTGATGCACCAGGGCTGCAACCTGGTCACCGGTCGCCCCGACGAGGTACGCAGTAACCCGCTGGTGCTGGACGCCTACCTCGGTGGTGGCGACGACGAGGACGTGGCGGAGGAGATGAGCAATGGCTGACGCCCCCTTCGTCCGATTCGAGGGAGTCGTGGCCGGTTACGGCGGCGGCGACGTCCTCAAGGGCGTCAACTTCGACGTCGCCCACGGCGGGGTGACGTGCATCGTGGGGCCCAACGGGTCGGGGAAGTCAACGCTGCTCAAGACCGTCAGCGGGCTGGTGCAGCCGCGCCTGGGCACGATCACCTTCAAGGGACACAATCTCGTGGGGATGTCGCCGCGCGAGATCCTGCGACTCGGCGTCGTGCAGGTACCCCAGAACCACAGCCTCTTCAAGGAGATGACCGTCGAGCAGAACGTGGAACTCGGCGCGTTCCTGGTGAAGGACAAGAAGGTCATCGCCCAGCGCCTGCGCTCGATCCGCGAGACGTTCCCCATCGTGGCCGAACGCGCCCACGACAAGGCCGGCTCGCTCTCGGGCGGTCAGCAACGTTTGGTGGAGTTCGCCCGGTGCCTCATGCTCGAGCCCGAGCTGGTCGTGCTGGACGAGCCCTCGATGGGCTTGGACCCCAAGACGCTGCACGTCATGTTCGGTACCATCAAGATGATGAATTCACTCGGCCGCACGGTGTTGCTGGTCGAGCAGAACGCGCGCCAGGCGCTCAAGATGAGCCACCACGGCGTCGTGCTCGAGAACGGGTTGGTCCGCCTCGCGGGTACCGGAACCGACGTCCTCAACAACCCCGACATCGCCGCGCTCTATCTCGGCGGCAGCGTGTCGACGCGACCCGCGCACTGACGTGAGCGACCCCACCACCCCCCAGGAGAGACAATGACCCAGAACACCCACACGCTCGGTTGGATCGGCGCGGGCCGCATGGGCGCCGCGATGGCGACGCGGCTCATCAACGCCGGTAACGACGTCACCGTGACGAACCGCACGCGCGCCAAGGCGGAGGCGCTGGGCGCCGCGGTGGTCGACACCCCGGCGGACCTGGCGGACCGCGACGTCGTCTTCGTCATGGTCTCGGCCAACGCTGATTTGCTGGAGGTGACGACGGGTCCCGCGGGGGTCCTCTCGAACCCCGACCACGCCCCCCAGGTGCTGATCGATTGCTCCACCGTCTCGACGGAGACTTCGGCGACGGTGCGCGCGGCGGCGCGCGCGCGCGGCACGATGTTCCTGGCCGCCCCGGTCAGCGGGAATCCCAAAGTGGTCAAGTCCGGTGGTCTCACGATGGCGATTTCTGGCACCGCCGAGGCCTTCGACGTCGCCGAACCCTACCTGCGCCAGATGGGGCGGGGGGTGACGTACGTGGGCGACGACGAGGTGGCTCGCCTGGTCAAGATCTGTCACAACATGATGCTGGGTATCATGACCCAGGCCATGGCCGAGATCACCGTCCTGGCTGAGAAGGGGGGGGTCAAGCGCTCGGCCTGGCTGGACTTCCTCAACAATTCGGTGATGGGGTCGGTCTTCACCCGATACAAGTCACCCGCCTTCGTCAACTTGGACTTCACGCCCACCTTCACCCCGGTTCTGTTGCGCAAGGACTTCGACCTCGGGATGCACGCCGCGTACGAACACGACGTGCCGATGCCCCTCTCCGCGCTGTGCACCGAATTGGTGAAGGCCTCGGCCGGGGCCGGGTACGCCACGCAGGACTTCTCGGTGCTCCTGCTCGAGGCCGCGCGCGGCGCCGGGCTCGACCTGGTTCCCGAGAACATCTACGTCGACGACGGATTGGGGGACTGACCCGTGGAGGGATTCGGACCGGTCATGAACACCCCCGGCCACATGGGGGTGGACTTCGAGACGCGCGTCGACTTTGAGCGACTG
>JAJZFO010000187.1 GCA_021805305.1 Actinomycetes bacterium
ACGCCTGCGCACGCGCTCTGGCGACTCGACGACCTCGGCGTTAGACGTCCCACCAGATCGTGGCCAGCTCCCTCGTCGAGGGTGTCGGGTTCGCGCGAAGGTAGTCGCGCACCTCGCTCTCGCGCTCGGCCCCCAGACACAGCCTGATCCTGGTGAAGTGCGCGGCCTGGTCGAGGTCCTGCTCCGCGCGTAGCGACCCACTCCATCGTTGGATCGACGCGTCGATCCCCATCTCCGTGAGGACGGCCAGTAGGTCGTCCGGCGTGGGGTCCTCGGGGCGCTCGATCCGCCAGAAGTGCCGCCACGCACCCGAGAGGGTGGAGAGCGGGTGACGCTCGGGCATCTCGAGGACCACGCGACGCGACGCGTGGTCGCTGAGCGCTCTGAGGAACGGGACGATGTCGCCGACGTTGTAGACGACGTGGTGCGCGGTGACCACCTGGGCCCGAGGCACTTCATTCGCGATCGCTGGCCAGTAACCTTCGAAGGTCTGCGCTGCGACGCCGCGACGCGACGCGTTCGCCGCGAACATCTCGAGCATCTCGCCCTGGTGGTCGACACCGATGACGCGCGTCGCCGGTGGCGTGAGCGCGAAGGCCGCGATGCCGCCGCCGCATCCGACGTCCAGCACGCTCGCACCGTCGTCGAGGGCCTCACGAGCTCGTTCGTGCGAGGGGTTGGTGTCGATCACCTCGGGGACCTCGAAGAGTACTGGCGGATGTATCCAGGGGCTCTGCGGTGCCGCCGAGGTGATCGACTCCGGGAGGGACCACGCGGCGAGATCGTGTTGCCACCTCCGCGCCGCGTCGCCCCTCATCGTCCGAGGAGGCGCGACAGCAGTCCGCCGCTGGCCGGCTCGTTGGCGCAACTGCAGCGATCCGCCTTGGCCACGCCCTTGAGGGCTTGCTCGACGTGATTGCCGCAACCCGCCCAGGTGGCCTTACCGCAACGACGACAGGTGGTCCGATGACACATGATTTCCAACTTTCTTTCCAATGGTGGGATTCACAACGGGGCCGAGGAGCTCGCGTGCACCTTCCCGCACTGCGTTCCCCAACTCCTCCATCTAATCATATACCCCATAGGGTATCAACCATCCCCCCGTCGCGCCGGTCGTGGACCCCCGCGAGAACCCCTCGCGGCCAGGCATCGCGCCGTCAGCGACGTCGCAGCACCAGGCGCGCCACCATTCGCCAACCTACGAGGAAGAGGGTCAAGAAACTCAGCGCCACGAGGATGAAGGCGACCGCGGTCCCCTGTCCGGAGACGACGCGCAGCACCATGCCCAGCGCCACCGTCACCAGGACGATGACGACGCCGTCCATGGGCGCCTCCCCCGAGTGGCGACGTTGGCGCGTGACCAGCCAACCGACGGCGAGCGCCGTGACGAAGGGCCAGAGGGTCGACGTCATCCCCGCCAGGGAGATGCCGTGCTCGTGGGCGGAGCGGCCGATCGCCACGAAGAGGACGATGAAGAGGGTGTCGAGGGCGAGGGCGTGGAACTTCACAGGTGCAGCGATTGTAGGTCGTGGGGACCATGACGCGGGACCACGGACGTGGCGCGACATCGCGCGCAGAACGGCCACGGTGTCGAGTGGCCGTTTGGAGCTGCACAGGTGGGGCGACGACATCGTCGCCCCTGATTGGCAATACACTGCCTGCGGCGGATCGAGTCGTCGGAGGACGAAGCGACGCCGCCACGGAGCGAACGTTCCGGCTGTACCCCACGCGTCGTCGATGCCCGTCGGCGTGATGCCAACGAGGAGGAGACATGACCCACGACCTGCGCGCCGAGACGATCACCATCTCCGGACACGGCGGCGACGAGATCGAGGCCTACCTCGGCCTGCCCACCGACGTGGACACGTGCGGCTCGATCGTCGTGATCCACCACATGCCCGGTTACGACGAGGCGACCAAGGAGATCGTGCGCAAGTTCGCCGCGAACGGTTACGCCGCCCTGATGCCCAACCTCTATCACCGCGAGGCCCCGGGCGCCGCTCCCGACGACGCCGCCGCCACGGCCCGCGCGTCGGGTGGGGTCCCCGACGAACGCTTGGTGGGTGACGTCGCGGGGGCCATGGCCCACTTGCGTTCGCTCGCCACGTCGAACTCGAAGGTCGCCTCCATCGGTTATTGCTCGGGTGGACGTCAGTCGCTCCTCGCCGGATGTCGACTCCCCCTCGACGCGGTGATCGACTGCTACGGGGCCTTCACGGTCGTCGACTCCCCCGCCGAGTCCCCCCTGCGGGCGACGGCGATCGTGGCCGAGGTGGGGAACCTGCGGGGTCCGGTACTCGGACTCTTCGGTGCCGACGACCAGTACCCGTCACCGGAGCAGAATCAGGTGCTCGCCGACGCCCTCACCGCGGCCGGCAAGGACTACCACTTCCGCACCTTCGACGGTGCGGCCCACGCCTTCTTCAACGTCGACCGCCCGAGTTTCCGTCCCGAGGCGGCGCTGGAGGGGTGGCGCGAGGTGTTCAGCTTCCTCGAGAGGACGGTCGCCTGATGTGCACGTACCAGACGGCGAACATCGAACTTCGCGCCAGCGGCAAGACTCTCGAGGGCTGGGTGGGCATGACGAGTGCGAGCGTGTACTTCGACCACCCCGTACACTTCCCCGCCGGACACGCCCTCATGATCGACGTGCGCAATCAGGAGCGGGGCCCGAGCGCGCGGGTGGCCCTCGAACTCGACCCCGCCTCGGCAAGAGCCCTGGCCGAGACGATCCTGCTCACCCTGGACCAGGTGCCCGACGTCCTCCTCGCCGAGTCGGGCCACTGACCGACGCCCGCCCCACGGCGATGGTGGTCATCCCTCGTCGGTCGGTCCCTCCAGGGGGTGCAGATCGGAGTGGCGATCCGCGGTGACGAAGTGGAGTGCCGCACCGGTCATCATCGCCGCGCCGAGGATCCCTACGAGGACCGAGCGCGTGTAGGACGCCACCATGACCACCGTGCCCACCACGAACCCCGCCGCGCCCACGAGTCGGCGCCGGCGGCGTCGCGAGGAGAAACGGACGTGGCCCACGCGGCTGACGAAGTGGGCGTCGTTCTGCAGAGACTCCTCCAGGCTGGTGAGGACCCTCCTCTCATGTTCCGACAACGGCATGGCCTCCCCCTTCACTCGTCCTTCGCCGCGGGAGTCGCTTCGGTGTTCGAAATCCCCATGCGGGTCCCGCCTCGCCCTCTCTTCACGTCGCCGCCACCGGTGCGTCGGGGACGCCGTCGCGTTCAGTGGGCCTGACACCCACCCAGTGGTCATGGGGCCGCTGAGACCGGGCCACCGGCGACGGTCATCGACTGATACTCGGTGACGATGACGTCCTTGACTACGCACCAATTTTATCGAACGCCAGGCGGGCGCGCCCTTAAAGAATCTTGCGAATGCGCTGGAGGTCCTGGTCACGAGGACGCTGCCTCACGGCCGCGGGCGACACTGCGTCGACCTCGCGTCGCGACACCCGCGGAGGCTCTCTCCCTATGGTCGGCGAGCCCCGCGCGCCCGAGACCCCAGAGGGTGGCAACGCACATTCACGTCTCCCCCCGCGTGCTCTCGGCGTCGCTCAGTGAGCGTTGAAGGCGACGACTTGGCGAGACGTGGGCGCCAGCAGCAGGCCCGCACCCACGCTGGGCGTCGAGAAGTGGTTCGAGAGAGGACCCAGGTTCGCGCGCTGGGCGACCTCGCCCGAGGCGACGTCGATGCCGTAGAGCACACCGTCGGCGCCGATGCTCCACACCCGTCGCCCCACCACGATCGGCGGCCCACCGCCTGAAGTGGCGCGCCAGAGCACGTCGAGGTGACCGCTGCGACCCACCCGTACGGCGAGCGGACCAGCGGCGCACGGCAAGTAGACCACGTCACCTTGAAACGCAGCGCCACCGTCGATGACGTCGCCACAGCCGGAATCGATCTGGGTGAGTTGACCTCCCACGCCGCCGAGGTGCGAGGCCCGCAGCGAGTAGATCCGGCCCGATTTCCCCGTCGCCACGACGAGGCCGTCGCCCATCACCACCGGCGCCACCGAGAGGTCGGCGTCGCTCGCGTTGTCCTGGACCCACGTCGAGGGAGCGAAGAAGCCCTCGAGCCTCATCGCCGACGACAGCTCGAGCACCGCGTCGCTGTGGTCGTAGGGCTGGCCCGCACTGGTGACCGAACCATTGCCGGAGGCGACCCAGACGTTACCGCGCGTATCCACCACCGCGGCCGCGCCTCCCATCCAGACGGCGCCCTCGCGCTGGCCGCGGGCCCGGTCGACCACGAAGGTCGCCTCCGGACCCGACCCGTCCTCGCGTAGCGACCCGACCACCCCGTGGTAGTTCGCGCAGTCACCGTAGTTCCCCCCCAAGGTGTAGACGAGGCGACCACGGTCGATCGCCAGGCCGCTTCGATTGAGATACGGCCGCTGGTCGGACGTGGGCGTCGTCACGCCACGTCGCATCATGATCCGACCACTCGTCACGCTGATTCCGTAGATGACGTGACGAGCCCGCCCGCGGTCGACCTCGAAGGCCATCACGAAGATCTCGCGACGGGCCGCGTCGATCACCGGCGTGCCCGTGATGCCGAGCACCGGCGAGATGTCCCCACAGGGCAGCGACGACGACGCGACGGGACTCGCCAGGTGCCGACGCCACAGGACCGCGCCATCACTGGCCGAGAGTGCGTAGAGGGAGTCGTTCTGCGTGGCGACGAGGACCTCGTGGGCGAAGACCAAGGGTTCGCCGTAGAGTTCGCCGTCGAGCACCGGCGACGTCCAGCGTCGCCGCGTGGTGTCCACCTGACTCACCCCTCGGGCGACTCCGGCACCGCTGGGGGTCGCGTGGTAACCGAGCCAGTCGGCACTGGGCGACGCGGCCGTCAACGACCCGGCGATCGCGATGGTCTGCGCGGGCACCACCCAGACCGCCAGAACCGTGGACAGGCCCATCACCCAAGTGCGCGCGAACCCCCGACGTCGTCGCCAGGAGTTGCGCGCCGTCAGTCGCACCATAGGTCGAGACTATTCGTGGCCGTCACGCGATCTCCCAGGGCGTTCACGCAGGGTCTCTCCTCTTCGTGTCACGCCCGCTGTGGAGAGCCCCTTGGCGACCTCGACGCGCCCGACCACCCGAGACGGGTCAACGACGCGACGTGTCATGACCGAGGGACGTTCCTCAGGTTCGACTGCGGGTGACCTCGATCGCGCTCACCCACCTCGACGCATCGAACACTGGAATCTGGACACTGGACACTGGACACTGGACACTGGTCCCGGACCGTGCACCAGGTGTATGCGGACGACGAAAGGACCCCGTCCCTCGGCCGGAGTGCCGGCGCGGGGACGGGGTCCGTGAGGTCAGGGCTGATACGACGCTCGCGTGGCGATCGAGCCGACCATGAACATATTGCCGGCGTAGCTCGCGCTCACCTGGGCGGCCTGGCTCGGCTTCAGCACGGCGCGAAGCGTCGCGACGCCGTTGTGGGCGAGGACGCGCCCGAGGACCTTGCCCGCGAGGTGGAAGGTCACGACGCCACTCGCCTTCGCGCCTCCCGGCGACACCGTCGCCGTCAGCACGTCAGAACGAACCACGACGCGCAACGTGGTGGCGACCTGCTTCACGTAGTACTTCACCGAAGCCGTCGCCGTGCGGTACCTGACGGGGTCGCTCGGCGTGAACACGGCCGAGACCGTGTGGGTCCCTGGCCACAGCGGGTGTCCCGTCGCGCTCAACAGCGAGGGGCTCAGCGCCACTCCCTTCACGACAGTCACCGGCGATCCCAGGCGGCGACCGTCGAGGCGGAACTGCACCTTGCCCGTTGCCGTACCGACCGCGAAGGAGGCCCTGGCGTTCACGCGAAGGGTCTGGGCGTAGCGCAAGCTCTTCGAGCCCGGCGTCACCACCACGGAGGAGGTCATGGCACCGACCTTGATGCGCATCTGCGTCGTCGCGGCGGCGTGGGTGCCATCACCGGGTTGGCTGATGTTGATCACGCAGGTCCCGACCCCTTGGAAGCTCAGCGTCGCTCCGCTCAAGGAACACACCCCATTGGTGCTCGTCGCGTCCACCTCGTAGACCACGCCAAGTCCCGAGTCAGTGGTCGCACTGAGGACGTAGGTGCCACCCACGCTGGCCACCGGAGCCGGCGGCACCGTGATGACCTGTGGCAGGAGAGCCGGATTCGTCACGCTCGGCGGCGTCACGCTCGGCGGGATGACGACGGGGGGACGCGCGACGACATTCATCGTGACGCTCGCCGTCGGCGCCGCCTCGACGATATCGCTACCGGCCTGGTCCGCGTTGATCACGCAGGCGCCCAACGACGTGAACGTCACCACGTTGCCCACGAGGGTGCAGGCGTCGGGCGACGACGCTGCGGTGTCCAACGTGTAACTGACGGGCAGTCCCGCACTGGACGTGGCCCCCAACGTGTAGTTGAAGCCCAGGTAGACGACCGAGGGTGCGGTGAAGGTGATCACTTGGGGGCGCTTGGTGACGTCGATCGCCAAGGTATTGTGGCCGGCGTTGTAGGACGCGTCGCCCGCGACGTCAGCGGCCACGACGCACGTGCCCAGCAGGTTGAAGGTCACCGCGGACCCGCTCACCGAACACACGCCGGCACCCGACGACGGGTCGACGCTATAGGTGACGGGGTATCCGGAACTGCTGATCGCCGTCAGTGGCTGGGTGTCGCCCGGATACGCCCCCACCAAAGGGTCGAAGGCGATGGACTGGTCCTCCACCGCCAGGGCGTTGGGTAGCGACGTCACGTAGACCCCACCCCACCCGGCCGCCGTGGTCGGATCCAACATCGCGGCGTTGATCGCGAGATGGCCATTGCGCAATCCGTCTCGCTCGAGCCCGAGCGAGGTCACGACCTCGCCGGTGGGGGCGGTGGAATCGAAGCCGACGCCACTGCCCGCGTCACCCGTACGCACCGCGGCGAGCAGTCGCGGGGACGTGGGCCCCTGGCCCACGTAGATCCCGTCGACGCCGTCGGTCGTCGTCGCCTTGAAGGCCACCTGGTAACCACTAGTGCCACTCAGACCCGACACGGCCACGAACGCCGACACCCGCCAGCGCGGCGGCTCCATGGTGGCGTCGCCACTGCCCACCCCCGGGGGCGCACCCGAGTACACCCAGTACTGGAAGCTGGAGAAGCGAGAGTCGTCGGTCGCCACGGTGGTGAGGGTGTCGGTGGTGGTGTCGTAGACGAAGACACCCTGGTGCACCGGCACGAGCGGCGTGTACCCGTTGTCGTGGGCCAGACAGTAGGCGATCAGGTCGGCGTTGCCGTCAGTCGGACAGGTCAACGTCGGGCCACTCGTCACCCCACCCCACGACCCCCAGAAGCCGACGTAGCGACCGTCGAAGGAGAGGCCCTCGCCGAAGTTGGAGAAGGTGGCTCCCCCCTGGCCCGGTACGGCCTCACCGATGCTCGCGACCGTCGTCAGTGCGGGGTTCGGTGTCAGGTCGGCGAGGTAGATGCCGCCCACGGTCGGGTTGTCCTCGTTGTCCCACCCCGTGAACACCGCTTGCCCGGCGGCGGCACTGGGTGGCGCGGTGGAACCGAAGGTCACCGACGTGCCGGGGATCGTCGTCGACGAATCGGCGATCAGCTGGACGGCATTGGTCGGACTACTCAGGTCGCGATAGAAGTCACCGGTGAGTCCCGTGGACGTTCCGATGGTGTAGTTGCCCTTGAAGACCAGCGTGTCGCCGGTGATCGACGACGCGCCCGGGAACTGATCGAACTTCGTGCCGGCCGGCGCACCCGGTACGGAGTAGATCTCGTAACCCGGCACGTTGCCGAGTAGTGAGACGCCCGTCTCGAGTGACGCACCCGTCGTGACGTAGACCCCACTGGTGCCGGTCTTGGTCGTCGTGAGGTCCGGCAGGGTCACCGACATAACCGGCGACGACTGACCGCGCGTCGCGACGTTCGAGCTCGTGGCGTCGATGCGAGGGAATGAGGGGAACTCGTTGAACGTGGCGGCCGTGTTGTTGGGGGCCGGCACGGTGTCACCCACCTCGGCCACCGTCGAGATCGGTTGGTTCGAACTCGCCATCGAGCGGGTGTAGATACCGCGCACCGGTTGGCCGCCCTGCGCGGCCTTGGTCCGCGCCCGAAAGACGACGAGACCCGCATCATTGACCGAGGGCTGA
>JAJZFO010000239.1 GCA_021805305.1 Actinomycetes bacterium
TTCCGATCTGTGGAGGCCACGGAGACCTCGAGGCCCGCGCGGGTGTAGATCACCGCGTCCGCCTCTCGCGCCAGGGAGGAGTCGACGATGTTCGAGATGGCCACCACCCGCGCACCGCGACGCTGCGCCTCGCGGATGGCCTGGATGGTGTCGATGGTCTCACCGCTCTGGGACACGCCGATCACCAGGGTGCCGATCTCCACGATGGGGTCGCGGTAGCGGTACTCGCTCGCGATGTCCACCTCCACGCTCAGGCGCGACCACCGCTCGATGGCGTACTTGGCCACGTGCGCGGCGTGCAATGACGTCCCGCACGCGACGAGGACCACGCGCTGCACGTCGAGGAGTTCCTGGTCCGAGATCCGCAGTTCGTCGAAGACGATGGCGCCGTCGCGGTGGCGACGGTCCAGTAGCGTGGCGCGCACCGCCGCGGGTTGCTCGGCGATCTCCTTGCTCATGAAATCGTCGAACCCGCCCTTCTCCGCCGTTTCGAGGTCCCAGTCGATCTGCAATTGGCGCAGGCGCACCGGCGCCCCTTCGAGGTCGACGGCGCGGAATCCCTCGGGGCCGAGTCGCACGATCTCGTCGTCGTTGACCGCGTAGAAAGCGGTCGAGCGACCCAGGATGGCCGGTACGTCGCTGGCGACGTAGGTGACCCCCGGCGAGGTGCCCACCACCAGCGGGGAGATCCGTCGCGCCGCGACGATGACGTCGGGTTCGGTGGCGTCCATCACGGCGATGGCGAAGGCCCCGCGCACGCGCGCCAGGGCGTGGCGCACCGCGTCCAGCAGGTCGAAGCCCGACGCGCGCAGCTCCTCCACCAGGTGCGCCACCACCTCGGTGTCGGTCACCGAGGTGAAGACGTGCCCGCGCTCGCGCAACTCCTCGCGCAGCTCGGTGTGGTTCTCGATGATGCCGTTATGGATGATGGCGACGTGACCCGAGCAGTCGAGGTGAGGGTGCGCGTTCTCGGCCTCGGGCGCGCCGTGCGTCGCCCACCGGGTGTGGCCGATCCCCGAACGGTACCCCTCGGGCGCGTCGGCGCACTCGCGCCGCAACGCCGCGACCGACTCCGTTCCCTCGGCGGTGCGCGCGCGCCAGGTGTGTCCCGCGCGCACCAGGGCGACGCCGGCGGAATCGTAACCGCGATACTCCAAACGCTGCAGACCCTGGAGGAGCGTCGCCAGGGTGTCGGTGGATCCTACGACCCCGATGATGCCACACATGGGCTCAGTCTAACCCGCGGTGTTTTACGCGGGCCCCGAGGGCGCGCCGAAGAAGTGCGTGCGCACGCGCGTCGTGAAGTTCGTCACGAAGGATCCGTCGAGCGCCTCGACCATGACCCGCACCAGGGGCTCGGTCCCCGAGGGGCGGATCAACAAGCGCACGTCTCCGCTCGCCACGTTGCGTTGGCGACACTCGTCGTCGAACATCTCACGCACCGCGAAATCGTCGTACTCGCTCGAGGCGATGTTGATGAGGTCCTGGGGAACTCGCTCCCACGCCGCGTCGCACTGATCGGCCAGGGCCCCGAAGCGCGCCACCATGTCCGCCACCAGCATGCCCGTCAACAGGCCATCACCCGTGGGGCTCATGTGACGAAAGATGAGGTGCCCCGACTGTTCGGCGCCGAAGTTCCAGCTGCGCTCCTCGAGGGCGGCCAGGATGTTGCGGTCGCCCACGTCGGTCTCCACGATCTCGACGCCGCGTTCGCGCAACGCGCGTCGGAGGCCCAGGTTGCTCATGACCGTGACGACGACCCCGTCCAGTTCTCCCCGGGCCTGTCCCTCGATCGAGAACAACACCGCCAAGTCGTCGCCGTTGCGCAGAGTGCCCCGCGCGTCCACCGCGATGAGGCGATCGGCGTCGCCGTCGAAGGCCAGTCCCAGGTCCGCCCCGAGGCGCACCACGGTGGCGCGGAGGTCGTCGGGGTGGGTGGAGCCGCAGTCGAGGTTGATGTTCGTGCCGTTCGGGGTGTCGTGGATCGTGGTCACGCGAGCGCCGGTCCCCTCGAAGAGCTGGTGCGCGACGTGCGACGCCGCGCCGTTGGCGCAGTCGAGTACCAGGTGGAGTCCCGAGAGGTCCCCCGGCACCAGATCGCGCAGGTGTTCGGCGTATTCGCGTTCGGCGGTCGCGTCGACCGCCACGTCGGCGAAGGTCGCGCGCCCGGGTCCGGGCGCGGCGTTG
Source organism: Actinomycetes bacterium (assembly GCA_021805305.1). The sequence goes on from JAJZFO010000239.1 coordinate 2,188, forward strand.
AGCGCGTCCTCGACGGCGCGCTCGGTGCGCACGTCGAGCTTGCCCCCGCCCACCCCGAGGACCTTCAATCCATTGTCGTAGAACGGGTTATGCGAGGCCGAGACGACGATGCCGGCCCCGGCGCGACGCTGCGCGATGACCGCGACCCCCGGCGTCGTAAAGACGCCCAGGTTGTGCGCGACGGCGCCCACGTCCGCGAGCCCCGCCAGGACGGCGGCCGCCAGGACGGGTGAACTCTCACGGGTGTCGTAACCGACGAAGACCGGGACGTCGAAGGTCTCGCCGACCGCTCGACCCAGGCGATACGCCAGGTCGACCGTGATCTCCTCGTAGGCGTGGCCCCGGATTCCGTCCGTGCCAAAGTGCACGGCCATGACGTCTAGCGCTTCGAGTACTGCGGAGCCTTACGCGCCTTCTTGAGGCCGTACTTCTTGGTCTCCTTCTTTCGCGCGTCACGCGTCAGGAGTCCGGCCTTCTTGAGCGGCGGTCGTAGCTCTTCGTTGAGTTCCAGCAGCGAACGCGCGATACCCAGACGCAGGGCGCCGGCCTGACCCGCCACGCCGCCACCCTCGATGGTCGCGTCCACGTCGTAGGTCTCCACCGTCTCGGTCAGACGCATCGGCTCCATCACCATTTGGCGGTGGGTCGCCGAGGTGAAGTAGTTGTCGAAGGCCCGACTGTTGATGGTGATGGTTCCGGTGCCGGGACGCAGTCGCACGCGCGCGACGGCTTCCTTGCGACGACCGGTGGTCTGGGTAAGCGGGGTGGTCACGGGGATTCTCCTTAGCCGCGGCGGATCGCCGAGGTGTCGAACGTCGAGGGCTGTTGGGCGGCGTGCGGGTGCTCGGCGCCGGCGTACACGAACAACTTACCCATCTGGGCGCGGCCCAAACGGTTCTTGGGCACCATTCCCTTGATCGCCTCGAAGACGAGCGCCTCGGGGTCGGTGTCCATCAGGGTCTGCCACGAGGTCGAGCGCAGACCGCCCGGGTAGCCCGAGTGACGGTAGCGGAAGTTCTGCTTCGCCTTGTTCGCGGTCACCACGACCTTGTCGGCGTTGATGATGATGACGTAGTCACCGGTGTCGAGGTGCGGCGCGAAGTAGGGACGGTGCTTACCACGCAGCAACGAAGCGGCGACGGTGGCGACCCGGCCGAGGACCAGGCCCTCGGCGTCGATCACGCGCCACTCGCGCGTGATCTCTTTTTCCTTCGGTGAGTACGTACGCACAGTTCTTCCTTCAGCGATCTCTTCGTGGTCCCTCGATACGCCGAGGGGGACTTTTCATCTTACAAAGCCGGAGGGTCCCCCGGCAAATTGACCGTAGCCGACCCCCACGAGGCTCAGTCCGCCCGCGGGGGCGGGAGCGGGCAAATACTCGCGTTGATGGCTGGCCAGACGTTCGACGACCGTGCTCTCGGGCAATCTCCCCTGGCCGATGGCCACCAGCGTCGAGGTGAGGCTGCGCACCATGTTGTGACAGAAGCTCTGGGCGCGAATCGTGAAGCGCACCGCGGGGGCCCGTTCGGGGCTCATCTGCCACGTGTCGGCCAAACGTTCCCAGGTGGCGCCCATAACCCGGCGGCGCAAGGGTTCGCCGGGCGCGGTGCCCTCCGGGCGCCGACAGAACGCCCGGAAGTCGTGGGTGCCCACCAGGGCGGCGCTGGCGCGATTCATCGCGTCGATGTCGAGGGGGCCGGCGACCGCCCAGGAGAACGCCTCGTGCAGCGCCAGGGCCGGCGGGGTCGTCTCGAGGACGAGGTACCGATACTCGCGCCACGTCGCCGAGAAGCGGGCGTGAAAATCGTCGTCCACCGGGTAGGCCGAGAGGACCCGGACCCGACCGCGCAGTTGCCGGTTCAGGGCGCGGACCAGTCGTTCGGCGTCGGGACCACCGCGCGAGGCGAAGAAGTCACGGGGTAGGTCCACGTGAACGACCTGGGCGAAGGCGTGCACGCCGGCGTCGGTGCGCCCCGCCCCCACGACGTGGGGTTCGTCGGCGAGGTGCAGGGTCGAAGCCAACGTCGATCGCAAGAGACCGACCACCGTCGTCACCTCGGGTTGGTACGCGAAACCGTTCAGCCCCTGGCCGTCGTAGGCGAGGTCCAGGCGCCACCGTTGGGTGGCCGGGAGAATCGGCTCAGACGAACTCAATGCGCGCCATCGGGGCGTTGTCGCCCTGACGCGGCCCGAGCTTCAAGATGCGGGTGTAGCCACCCGGGCGGTCGCTGTAGCGCGGCGCGATCTCGGCGAAGAGTTTGTGCGCCATGTCCTTGTCCCGAATGAACGCGACGACGCGACGCTGCGCGTGGACCGAGCCCTCCGGCGAGTTCTTGGCCGCGGTGACGACCTTCTCGACGATGGGTCGCAGCGCCTTGGCCTTGGCCTCGGTGGTCACGATACCCTCGGCCGCGATCATCGAGGCCACCAGGTTGCCCATCATCGCCTTCTGGTGGGCGCTGTCGCCCCCGAAACGCTTTCCCTTGGTTGGAGTTCCACGCATGCTTAGTCCTCTACTCGCAGTGACAGGCCACGCTCGTCGAGACGGTCGGTGACGTCCTTGAGCGACGTCTGGCCGAAATTGGTGATCGAGGTGAGGTCGCGCTCGGTGGCGTTGACCAATTGGGCGATGGTGTTGATCCCCGCGCGCTTGAGGCAGTTGCGTGAGCGCTCGGTCAAACCCAACTCCTCGATGCGGATGTCGAGTTCGCTGGCGGCGGCCTGGGCGGTGCCCACGTCGCCCAGCTCCAAGGCGGGCGCCTCGGTGTCGAAGTTGGCGATCAACTCGAGCAGGGTGCCCAGGGTCTTGCCCGCCGACGCCAACGCCTCGCGCGGGCTGATCGAGCCGTCCGTCTCAATCTCGATCACCAGGCGGTCGAAGTCCTTGGACTGCTCGACGCGCACCGGCTCGATCTCGAAACTGACCCGACGCACCGGGGTGAAGATCGCGTCCAGCGGGATGACCCCGATCGTGGAGGTCCCCTTGTTGCCCTCGGCGCCCACGTAGCCCTTGCCGCGCTCGACCGTGAGGTCGAAGGTGAGCACGCTCTTCGGGCTCGTCAGGTACGCCAGGTGCAGGTCGGGGTTCAAGATCTCGACGTCGGCCGTCGTCGACAGGTCTGACGCGAGCACCGGTCCCTCGCCTCGCTTGTCCAGACGCAGGACGACCGGCTCGTCGGAGTGCACGACCAGGAGCAGGTCCTTCAGGTTCAGGCAGATGTCCTGCACGTCTTCCTTCACGTTCTCGATGACGCCGAATTCGTGCAGCACGGCGTCGAATTTCACGCGCGTGGCGGCGGCGCCGGGGATCGAGGACAGGAGGGTGCGACGCAGGGAGTTGCCGAGCGTGTGGCCGAAACCGGGGTCGAGAGGTCCAATGCCGAAGGACTGGCGGTGGTTGAGCTCGTCGCCGAGGGCTTCAATGGTGGGGCGTTGGATGATCAGCATGGGGACTCCTTAAGACGGTGAGGGACGATTACTTCGAGTACAGCTCAACGATGAGCTGCTCTTTGATCGACTCGTCGATCTGCTCTCGCTGGGGCACCACGCGCACGGTCACCGTGAAGCCGTTGTCACCGGTCTCCAGCCAGCCCGGCACGTGGCGGTCCAGCACGTCGCGGTTACGCACGACGTTGAAGTTCTCTCGGGTGACGTTCTTGAGACCGACCACTTCACCGGGGCGTACCCGGTACGAGGGGATCGTGACGCGCTTGCCGTTGACGGTCACGTGACCGTGGCGCACCAACTGGCGCGCCTGGGCGCGCGACGCGCCCCAACCGGCACGGTAGGCGACGTTGTCGAGACGCAACTCGAGGAACTGCAATAGGTTGGTACCGGTCATCCCCGGACGACGACTGGCCTCTTCGTAGAGGTTGCGGAACTGCTTCTCCAGCAGACCGTAGATGCGACGCGCCTTCTGCTTCTCGCGCAGCTGGCCCAAGTATTCCGAGCCCTGGCGCTGACGGGCGTTGCCGTGCATCCCCGGTGGGAACGCGCGCTTCTGGCGGTCGGAGTTCTCGGCGACGGGGCACTTCATCGTGTGGCAACGCTCCCCCTTGAGGTAGAGCTTCGTGCGCTCACGACGGCAGAGTCGACAAACGGGTCCTGTGTAACGAGCCATGATATTCCTTAGCCTCGGCGACGCTTCTTGGGGCGGCAACCGTTGTGGGGTAGCGGGGTAACGTCCTTGATGGCGACCACCTCGATGCCGGCGGCGGCGATGGAACGGATCGCGGTCTCGCGGCCCGAACCGGGTCCGCGCACGAGGACGTCGACCTTCTTGACACCGTGCTCGATGGCCGCTCGCGCACACTTCTCGGCGGCGAGTTGGGCGGCGTAGGGGGTCGACTTGCGCGAACCCTTGAAGCCCACCTGACCCGACGAGGCCCACGACAGGACGTTGCCCTCGGGGTCGGTGATCGAGACGATGGTGTTGTTGAAGGAACTCTTGATGTGCGCAACCCCGAAGGCGACGTTCTTGCGCTCCTTCTTGCGGACCTTGCGAGCGACAGTGGGCTTAGCCATTACTTCGTAACCTTCTTCTTACCGGCGACGGTGCGCTTGGGTCCCTTGCGGGTGCGAGCGTTGGTGCGGGTGCGCTGCCCGCGAACGGGCAGGCCCTTGCGGTGGCGGATGCCCTGGAGGCAGTTGATCTCCATCTTGCGCTTGATGTCCTGGGCGACGTCGCGTCGCAGGTCACCCTCGACGGTGACGTTCTGATCGATATAGGCACGTAGCTTGTTGACGTCCGCGTCGGTCAGGTCCTTCACCCGGGTGGACTCGTCGACTCCCGTGGCCGCGCAGATCTGCTGGGCGATGGTGGGTCCCACTCCAAAGATGTAGGTCAGTGAAATCACCGTCCGCTTTTCGCGGGGGATGTCAACTCCGGCAATACGGGCCATATTCTTCCTCTCCTAGCCCTGGCGCTGCTTGTGACGCGGGTTCTCGCAGATCACCCGGACGTGACCGGCACGTCGAATGACTTTGCACTTCTCACACATGGTCTTGACGCTGGCGCGAACCTTCATGTCGTTTCTTTCTCGAACTCTCTCGAACGTGAGTTATTTGTAGCGGTAGGTGATGCGTCCGCGGGTCATGTCGTAGGGCGTGATCTCAACTTGGACCTTGTCACCGGGGAGAATACGAATGCGGTGCATGCGCATCTTGCCCGAGCTGTGCGCGAGCACGGTGTACCCGTTCTCTAACTCGACACGGAACATGGCGTTGGGAAGTGGCTCGACGACGGTACCCTCTACGGTGAACGCGTCTTCCTTTGGCTTACTCAGGTTCTTTCTCCTTGTTGCGGCACTACGACGCGAAGGAGCACGGAACTCCTCGACGGTTGACCTCATAAGAGGTCGGCTGACTATTCTACCGAATATTTCCCAGAATGCAAAAGCGGTCGCCGCGCGGACCCCGCGCGCGACCACTCGCACGCGGCGGGTCGGTGAAAAAGTGACGGGCGGCCCTAGTTCGTTGCGTACAACGACATCCATGCTAGTCGGATGGAGGAATTATCGGCCGTCTCGGCCCTCACACGAGAGGAGTGCATCGAGCGACTCTCGACGGCCCCGCTCGCGCGCATTCTGGTGTCCGTGCGCTGCCTGCCGACCGCCCTGCCCGCCCGTATCCGCGTCGTGGAGCGCGAACGTATCCTCATCGCCTCCTCCGACACCTCCATCGTGCTCGCCGCCCAGCGTCACGACGTCCTCACCGTGCAGATTGACGGCATCGATGACCACAATCATACCTGGTCAGTGGTGGCGTCGGGAATTGCGGAGGTCTCGCCGGACGCCGAGCCGATGGACGACGTCCTAGGCGACGCCGTGAGTTTCGGAGGTCAGTTGGTCTCGTTCCCCCTATCGGTCGTCGTCGGACAGCGACACTGAGCC
>JAJZFO010000193.1 GCA_021805305.1 Actinomycetes bacterium
GGTGCCGGCCGTCTCCATGGCGGCGCCGCCGGTCGTGGGCAGATAGATGTAGCCACCGTCGCCGGGCCAGACCGCCGGTCGGCCCCAGACGCCGCCGCTGAGCGCGGTCTCCGAGGGCACCGCGTCACCGTTGTACGCGCCGTGCTCGTACCCGCCGAGATTGGACATGTCGAGTGAGTAGAGCACGGCGTTCTTGCCCACGGCGAGCAGCACGTTGGGTTGCTGTGGGGTCGACATGCTCGCGGGCAACTGGACCGGGCCGCCCGAACTGAAGTCCAGGTCGTATTGGTCGAGGTAGAGCGCACCGGCGGGCACGAACCAGTCGAGCGGGGTCAAGGTGCCCGAGGAGGTGCTCAGTTTGATCACGGCCTCGCTGTGGTTGGCCACGGTGTTGAATCCGTCGCTCCCGGGGGGCGGCAACGTATTGGGCACCAGGCTGTTGCCGGTGATCACGTAGAGGTTGCCCTGGGAGTCTACCACCGGCGCGCCGCCGGACTGCCAGATGCCCGCGCCATCGTTCCCGCTGGTCTGTGAGGCCCACAGCGTGGTGACCGAGTGAGTGGACACCGAGATGCCGACGACCCACCCGGTGTAGGTGCCACTCGGGGGAATGTAGTCGCACTGGGCGCCGAAGAGGGCGTAGACGACCCCGTTCACCAGCACCAGACCCGGGCGTTGCGTCTGGTAGTCGCCATTGAAGGTCAGCGTCGGATCGTTGCTGGCGTTGCCGGCGATGAGGACGCCGCCCGCGGGCCACTGGGCCGGCGCGACGCCGGTCGTCACGTCGGCCGCCTCCAGGTAGTACTGCGTCGAGGGTCCGTAGTCATGGGTCGTGCCGGCAGTGCTGTCGTAGAACATCCGGTCGGGCCCGGTGGCGCGCGCCGCCACGAAGTACGCGGTGTTGGTCGCGGGGTCGATCACCGGCGTGCCCGTGATGCCCAGGTTCGCACCGACGTCGCCACAGCGGTTGACGTAGTTCGTCGTGGGGTCCGCGGCCGGCGTGGCGGCGGGAGCGTAGTTGTCGGCCCACGTGACCTGACCCGACGCGGTACTCACGCCGTAGGCGCAGTCGTTCTCGGTCACGGTGATCACCTGCCCCTGATCGACCAGGGGCTGGGCGTAGATCTTGCCCGCCTGACAGTTCGAAGGTGCCCCCGTGGTCAAGGTGGTGTCGAAGGTGGCGCCAAATCCGGCCTGAACCGCCGACGGCGTCAGCAGGGGCTGGTCAGGGTACCAACCGGAGTTCGAATTGTCCGCCGCCATCCGCGTGGAGTCGGCCCGCGCGTCGAGCGTCGGGATGACCAGGAAACCGACCAGAACAACGCCCCCTAGCGCGGCGCGAGTCCACGCGGCGCCCCGTACAACGGGTCGCCCCACACTTCGCCCGCGGCGCGTCGACCTCACGACCCCGGATTCTTACACCGGTGCGAGTCGACAATGCTGAAGAAACCTACAGGTTGGTCACCGAGTTGGTCACCGGGCCCGTCGACCGCGGACGTCGACCAGGTACGAGACTCAACAGCGCACGAGGCCCGAGGTGATCATCCGGTCCACCAAGGTGTCCAACGACCGCGCGGCTGATCGCCACGTGTAGCGCCGCGCGAGCAGCACCGCGGAATTCGAGAGGGAGCTGTCGGCGTTGGCGGCGACGACCTCTTCCACCGCGTCCGCCCAGACGTCGGCGTCGCGCGGTCCGATCAACAGCCCGTTGACGCCGGGCTCGATCAAGGTCAACAACCCCCCGACCGCGCTCGCCACCACCGGCGTGCCACAGGCCGAGGACTCCAGGGCGACGAGGCCGAAACTCTCCGAGCGCGAGGGTACCAGGGTCACGTCGGCGGCGCGCATCCACGTGGAGAGCAGTTGATGGCCCTGGGGAGCCACGAAGCTCACGTGCTCGATCACCCCCGCCTCGTCCACGCGCCGGTGCAGCGCGGCCAGGGTCGCTCGACCTTCGGGCCCCGAGGGGCCCCCGACGATGGCCAGACTCGCGTCGCGCCCCCGTCGGCGCAGCGTGATGAGCGTCTCGAGGGCCAGATCGACCCCCTTGAGGGCCTGGAGTCGCCCCACGAAGAGCAGCATCGTGTCGTTCTCGTCGCGCCCGAGCGCCTGACGAGCGGCGCGCTGATCGCCCGGTGCGAAGAAGGCGTGTTGCACACCCAGGGGCACGACGTGCACGCGCGCGGAATCGGCGTTGTAGTAGTCGACGAACTGCGCGGCTTCGACGTCGCAACTCGCCAGCACGGCGTCGGCGCAGGCGAAGATCGCGGCCTCTTGATGGGCCCGGTCCTCGGACTCGCCCTCGAAGTGGTCGGCCTTCACCCGTTCCAAGGTGTGGAAGGTCATGATGAGCGGCAGGTCCAACTCGTGCTTGAGGCGATGTCCCGCCAGACCGCTCAGCCAGTAATTGGCGTGCAGGGCGTCGGGCGATCCGTGGCGCGCGAAGTGTCGCGCCACCTCGTCGGTGAAGTCCTTGACGTGGTCTTCTTGTTCGCGTCGTTCCAACGTCCGGGGCGGACCCGCCGTCACGTGGTGGACCCGAAAGCCGGGCTCGACCAGTTGCGTCGCGGGCAGCGTCGACGCATCGCGACGGGTGAAGACGTCCACTTCGTGTCCTTGACGCGCCACGGCGCTCGCCAGTTCTCGCACGTAGACGTTCATGCCTCCCCCGTCACCCGTGCCGGGTTGGGCCAGGGGCGACGTGTGATAGGAGATGACGGCGAGTCGGGCCACGCGACGAGCCTACCGGTCGATTCCCGATACAACTACTCAGGATTCACGCCCCGGCGAGCGCCCCAGACCAGATACCTCACCCGGCGGCGGTGCACCAGGCCGAAGACGCGCGAATCAGTGCTCGCGGCCTCGTTGTCGCCGCGCACGTCGAGCCACGCCCCCTGGCGCGCCACACATCGTTTGAGGAGCCAGCGCGACGAGTCGCGAGGGTCGCGCAGCACCACCACGTCGCCCGCACGGACCCGACGCCACTTGCGCGTGACGGTCACGAGCTCACCGGGTACGTAGGCCGGCACCATGGAGTGACCCTCGACCTTGATGCGACGCACCAGGAGACGCAACAGCCGAGCCACGCAAGTGAACGCTAGACGACGCATCTGGCTAACCTGACCACAACACAATTGGTCGCTACGACCCCGTCATCGAAAGGTGAAGCCATGACGCTTCTTTCCCGCATCAACCAACTGCTGGACTCCGCGGGTCCGGCGCTCGTCGTCTCGGCGCACTGCGACTTGCCCTGTGGTGTCTACGACCCGGCCCAGGCTCGCATCGAGGCCCAATCGGTCAAGGCGTGCATGGAGAAGTACAACGCCTCTGACGACGGCGACTTCAAGGTACGCGCGACCATGATCAAAGAGGAGCGCAGCGAACTCGTCAAGCACCACCTGTGGGTGCTGTGGACGGACTACTTCAAGCCCGCCCACCTCGAGGCACACCCCGAGCTGCACGACCTCTTCTGGTCGGCGACCAAGACCGCGGGCGAGGCCAAGAAGACCAACGACGTCGCGGTGGGCGACAAGTTGCTCAGCGAGATCGACGCCATCGCCGAGATCTTCTGGGCCACCAAGAAGTAAGTCACTCTCGCGCCGCGAGGTGCCAGGACCCCGGTGACCACGGTCGCCGGGGTCCTTCCTCGTTGGTGGGTGCCACGCACCTCTTCGCGAGGCACTTCTTAGGGCATTCTTGACGAACTTTGCCATTTTCTTCAGCCCGGCCACACGAACTCTTAAAGTACGGCGCATTAGATGGTGTTGAGGAGGAGAGTCGGAGTGAGCCTCACACCCGACGAACGCCTATGAGCATCTACTTCGTGAACATCCCCATCATCGTCGTCGGCCTCGCCATCGTGCTATCCCCCCTGATGCGCAAGTGGCGACGTCGAGAGCACGCGAGACAGGCGACCCACGGCGACGCGCGAGACGCGCATTCGAGGTTCGACGCGCGCCGCGACGAGAAGGTCGACGACCTTCACTACGTCGGTTGAGGAGTCCGCCCCGAGGGGCGCGCGGTGAGCCAATTCCCCTCAGCAATGGGGCAGCGCGACGGACTACGCGAGCTCGGGGTGCGAGCGACAGTTCGCCCGCAGCGGCGACGCCACCAGATCGGCGCCGTCCAGGGGCGCGCCACAGACCTGACAGGTGCGATACGTGCCCACGCGTAGCCGCTCCAAGGCTCGGTCCACCTGATTGAGCGTGGCCTCAATGCTTTCTACGGTGTCGTTGTCGAGCTCGTGCATCGGGGCAACACTAGCCCCCGCCGAGTCGCCGCGGTGCCCGACGTCCTGCCTCGAGGCCGCGCCGCGCCCGTCTCGGTTCAGCACCGGCTAAGGAGCGGCGGCGTCGCGACGCCGTCGCGACGCCGCAAATACCCGCTTTCCTTGGCGACCGGCAATATGGTGGAGATAGTCGGTGATGCGATGACGCCGTCGCGGTCCCGACGGGTCGATGACCCTGAACGGGTCAACCCACGAAGGGAGAGGGTGATGTTGATCAACAAGATTGGCGTCGAGACCGACGACGAGGTGACTCCACTCGACAGTCGACGCGAACCGGCAGACCCCCGCAACCGCGAGACCACGACGATGCTGCTCCAGGTGGCCTTGAGCGCCGTGAAACGCTCGGAATTGCTCGGTCCCGCGGTCGACGCCGTGGCGACGCCCGTGGCAACCTTGACGCCCGCGGCGTCGAGCCCCCCACCACAGGTCACGACCGCGGGTGACTCACGCACCGACGCCGCGTGAACCGTCACCGCATGCCGCGGTCGCGGCGCTGAACCGATTGCGCGACGACGACGTCGCAACGAGCGCTCGGCACGGAGTGCCGCGCTGATCAGCGCCCGCGAAGGCGCGCGAAGAAGCCCTCCTTGGGCGTCGCCGCCGAGGGGGTCGACGCGCAAGTGCATCGCTGGTTCTTGGGGACGCCCGCGAGCGCCTGTTCGATGTGGTTCCCACAACCGCGCCACGTGGCCTTGCCACACTTCTTGCACGTTGCTCTACTGCACATTATTGATTCCTCTTTCTTCTCTTCATTGACCGATTGATACCCGGATACGACCTCACGCGACGAGTTGTGGCGCGGCGGCCGGAGAACAGTGCCACGTGCGATACCCACCGTCGAGGTTGAAGGCGCGGTAGCCGAGCTCACTGAGCATTCGCACCGCGACGTGGCCGCGCTGGCCCACCTGACAGTTGACCACGATCTCGGCGTCGTCGAGCTCGCCAAGTCGGTCGCGCAGTTCGTCCACCGGGATGTTCACCGCTCCCGGGAGCGAGCCGCGAGCGAATTCCTCGCGAGTGCGAACGTCCACGAATTGCGCGCCGCGCGCGCGGTACTCCTCAACCTCGCTCCACTGAATGGTGGACACGAGTCCCGACAGCACGTTCTCGGCGACGTAGCCCAACATGTTCACGGGGTCCTTGGCCGATCCGTACGGCGGCGCGTAGGCCAGTTCCAGGTCGGCGAGCTCCGGAGCGCTCAGCCCCGCGCGGATCGCCGTCGCCAGGACGTCGATACGCTTGTCCACGCCCTCGGTCCCCACGCCCTGGGCGCCGAGGATCTCGCCCGAGGCGGGATCCACCAGCAACTTGAGACACATTGACTTGGCGCCGGGGTAGTAGCCCGCGTGCGAGGCCGGATGCGTGTGGATCGCCACGAAGTTGCGTCCCTGGGCGCGCAGGCGCTTCTCGTTCCATCCCGTGGTGGCGATGGTGAGGTCGAAGACCTTGACGATGGCGGTGCCGATGGTGGCCCGCGGACGGACCTCACGCCCGGCGATGTGGTCGGCGACCACGCGACCGTGCCGATTGGCCAGGTTGGCGAGCGGCACGAGAGTGGCCGATCCATCGAGCGCGTCGGCCTTCTCCGCGGCGTCACCGATCGCGTAGACGTTGGCCACGCTGGTCCGGTTGTACTCGTCCACCGCGATTCCGCCACGCTCACCAATGCGCAGACCCGCGTCGCGGGCCAGTGCGGTGTCGGGTCGCACGCCGATGGCGAGGATCACCAGGTCAGCCGGGGAGAACTCGCCCGACGCGAGATGTACCCCGTGACGGGTCACCTCCTGGACGCCGTCGGAGAGTCGCACGTCGACGCCGTGACGGCGAAGCTCGTCGGCCACCGACGTCGCCATCTCGGGGTCGAGCGGTGCGAGCACTTGGGAGGTCGCTTCGACCAAGGTCGTCGCGATGCCCCGGTGCGAGAGGTTCTCGGCGATCTCAAGCCCGATGAAGCCACCGCCGATCACCACGGCGTGGCGCGGCGCGTCCTGCACTGCGTCGACGAGGCGCTCGACGTCTTCGACGGTGCGTAGCGGCAGGGCCCGTTCGATCCCCGCGATCGCAGGAACGATCGGCGACGCGCCGGGGCTGAGGATCAGGTAGTCGTAGGGGACCTGGTAGACCTCGTCCTTGACCAGATTGCGCGCCGTGACGACCTGGGCGGTCGTGTCGATGGCCAGGGCCTCGGTGTCCACGCGCACGTCGAGGCGGAAGCGACTGTGCAACGAGGCGGGCGTCTGCAGGAGCAGCGATTCTTCCTCACCGATCACGCCGCCGACGTAGTAGGGCAGACCGCAGTTGGCGTAGGACACGTATCCGCTCTTCTCCAACACGATGATCTGCGCGTCGTTGTCCAGACGGCGAAGTCTCGTGGCCGCCGACATTCCCCCGGCGACCCCTCCAATGATGACGATTCTCACAATTCTCCTTTAGGCCAGGCTCAAGAAGAGCTTCTGGAACTTCTCCGACGCGGGACCGCTATCCACCGTGGTGTCGACGAGGCACTCCTTCAGGCCCGTCGATATCAGGGTGAAGGCAGCGGCATTGACGGCCTTGGAGACCGCAGCGATCTGTGTGACAATGTCCTCGCACGAACTGCCCTCGTCGAGCATCCGCACGACCGCTCCCAATTGTCCGTGGGCCCGGTTGAGTCGCTTGCGGATCTCGAGGGACTGCCTCTCGTCTTTCAAGGTGTGCGGCGCTTCCTCATGTGCCATGGTGTCCTCCTCCTTGACAATCTCCGTCACGAACGAGTTCGTGCCGACCGCGAGCGCTCCGGGCGTAGGCGGTCCCCACGACGACGCGTCGCCTCGACGCGTACGGTTGCGCCACGTCGCACCTCACGAGCACCGCCATCTCGTCTCCGTTCTGGGATCTCTGCGCCGGCCTCGTCACCGACTACGAGAGAAAGTATATACCCCTAGGGGTATATACGCAACACCCGGACACTCGACGCTGGCCGGGTCGCGCTGGCCGGGTCGCGCGAGCAGAACCTCAGCCCGGCGAACACGACGACGTACCGTGTCGCGCCCGCGCGTTCGTGAGGGTCGCCCACGGCGAGTCGTCTTCGCCGAAGGAATCGGCGACGTACTCACCCGTGGACGCGTCGTGGCGATAGGCGACCGGAGGCTCATGACCGCTGGCGATCAGGGCGAGCGCGTCGAGAAGCCGACGCACGTCGTCGGCACTGGTGTTGATCCCGCAACTCGCGCGAACGGCCCCGGGCATCGCGCCGCGGTCACCGCGGCGAACCTGATCGTGCACCGCCGCCACCTCATCGACACCCAGACCCAGCAGTCGCGTCAGATAGGGATGGGCACAGAAGCAGCCGTGTCGAACGCCGATGGCGAACTCCGCGGACAGGCGCGCCGCCACGAGAGCGAAGGGCACGTCGCGCACCGTGAAGGTCGCCACCGGCAAGGTCTCCACGTCGAGACCCGGGCCGAGCACCCGGACCCCCGGGATCGACATCAGACCCTCCCGCAACTGGCGCGCGAGGAGGCGGTCGTGTTCAATAATGGCCGGCCAACCGATTTCGCTCAGGGTATCGAAGGCCGCGTGCAACGCCACGGCGCCCACCACATTGGGCGAACCCGCTTCCTCGCGCTCGGGCGGCTCGGTCCACTGGACCTCGTCGAGGGTAACGTAATCCACGGCGCCCCCGCCCGCCAGGAACGGTTCACCCGCCACGAACGCGTCGCG
>JAJZFO010000115.1 GCA_021805305.1 Actinomycetes bacterium
GGAGTCAAAACAAGTACGAGTTGGACCACGCGACCAACATGATGAAATTGGACCGGCACCTCGTCGTCTCCATGGGCTACCCGGCGGAGTACGGCTTCATTCCCGACACCCTGGGTGGCGACGGCGACCCGCTCGACGCGCTCGTCTTGACCGCGTACCCGACCTTTCCGGGCTGCCTTATCGAGGCGCGCATCCTCGGGATGTGCGTCATGACCGACGAACACGGGGAGGACGCCAAGTTGATCACCGTGCCCGCTTACGACACCGCGTGGAAGACGGCGACGGACATCACCGACGTTCCCAAGGCCACCCTGGACCGCATCAGTCACTTCTTCACTGTCTACAAGGACCTGGACGAGGGCAAGTGGGTGAAGGTCGAGAATTTCGTGGGACGCGACGCCGCCCTGCACGAACTCGCCGCATCGCAGGCCCGATACCCGGGTTGATTGATTGACCATGAGCGTGGTGTCGGAACCCCGTCACTCCCTCGTCGCCACCCAAGTCGTCTTCTTCGCGTGCATCCTGGCGTGCGTGGTCGTTGACCCCAGCCACCAGGCGGACAGCAACGGCATCTCGTACTACGGCGTACACGCGCCCACCCTGCCCCTCGTGGCCATCGGCTACGTCGTCGGGTCCATTGGGGTCTGGCGCACCGCGCGGTACGTGCAACTCCTGGACGCGCCCGCCGTCGTGGGGCCCGGCCTGCGGCTCGTCGCCCTCGCCCTGCCGGCGGAGTTACTGACCCCCTTCAATCACGGCCCCTTCCTCAATTGGACGCACATGGGCATCGGCGTGGTCATCGGCGTCACGCAAATGCTGGCGGGCACCGTGTTGATGGTGCGCCGTCCCGGTCCGCTGACCCGCGCGACGTTCCTCGTGCAGCTCGTCGGCGGTTTGATCGCGGCGGCGTCGCTCCCGAGTTGGGGTATCAATCAAATGATCCTCGGTGAAGTGATCTTCGCGCTGGGTTTCTCGGGGTGTCTCGTGCGCTGGACCTACGAGACTCCCGTCGAGAGCGCCTCGCGGGCGCAGATCGAGGCGCCCTAGGGGGCACGGGCGTGACGGTATCGAGGCGTCGGCGACCGCCGCAACTCGACCGACGCAGGAATCGGCGCGGGGGTCGCCGCGACGTCACGGGCTCGACCTAGGGTGGAGCGTGTCCCTCTCCTCTCGTGACTCCCTGCACCGGATAGCCGACGCGGCGCGTTCGCCCGACTGGACGCTGGCGATCGACTCCCCAGTTGCGCTGAGGGCGACGCGCGACTCCGGGGTCGCGGGCTTGCCCTGGACCGTCGTGGTTCGCCCGCGCGGGCGCGCGATGTCGGTCTCCTTTTATGCGCCGGGTGACGATAGCGAACTCGAAGGTGACGTGATCGGTGAGTTGACGGGCAACCCGCGCGAAATCGGTCGGCAACTGCGGGGAATCCTGGAGGACTTGGAATTGGCGGAGCGGCGAAGTCCTCCGGGGGCCCCCTAGAATTGCTGATATGAGTCTTTCCGAGACGCGAGGATTCCTCGGTGTTTCTCCCGATCTGTTGCCGCCGTCTCTTCGACCCTGGCTCAAGCGTTGCCGCGTAGATTTTTCGCCGCAACTCCCCCCGAGTGCCGCCGCGGTCGTCGTCGCCACCGTCGTCGCCCTCGTGGGTTCCTTGGCGGCCGACGCCCTTCTCGTCAAGATCGGTGTGTCCCTCTATCCCGCGACTAAGGGCTATTCACATTTTCAGTTTTCGGATTACGCCAAACTGACCGTGATCGGGGTCGTCATCGCGTGCGTCGCTTGGCCGGTCGTGACGCGCGTTTCGTCGCAGCCGAAGTGGTTGTTCTTGCGCGCCGCCGCGGCCGTGACCCTGGTCCTCTTCGTCCCCGACCTGTGGATTTGGTACCTGGGTCAGTCGGCCGACGCCGTCTTCGTCCTGGTCTGGATGCACGTCGCGATCGCGGTCGTCACCTACTTGGCGCTGATCACCTTGGCGCCGGTGCGTGGTCGCCACGCACGTCGCTGAGGTCGTCGCGCGCGAAGGGAAAACCGGGCGTGGCGCGCATGGCGCCACTCGCGTCCAGCGTCATCGCCTCGTAACCCTCGACGCGGTGGATCAACGCCATGACGTCGTGACCCCCCACGCTCAACGCGGTCGCGAAGGCGTCGCACATCCCGAGGTCGGGTCCGGTGACACTGGCGGACGCCACCGCCCCCGCGAAGTGTTGCGTGAAGGGATTGTAGAGATGCGCACCGCGTTCGGACTCCCCCGAGGTGGCGATGGCGTCGCGTAGTTCCACCACCGCCGCCAGGCGCTGCGGGTCGTCGGGGCGGACGATGCCGGTGCGAAAGACCTGGTCTGGACCGGGACCCCCAAACGAGGCGATGTCGCCGGCGGCGTTGACGATCGCGCCCGCGACATCGAGGCCGCGCAGTTCGTCGAGCGCGCCCTGAGCCGCCCACCCCTTGACGTAGCCCGTGGGGTCCACCCCTCCGGGCAGCGACCAGGGATCGAACCACCCGCCGGTGAGGGTCTTGGCCTTCTGGCACAGATCGAGCACGTCGGCGACCTGCGGGGGGGTCTCACCCAGTGAGAGTTCGCCCCGGCGTAGTCGGCTCACGGGACTCGACGCCTTGTAGGTACTGAAGACCCGGTCCGCGTCGCACAGGACGTCGCGCGCGCGATCGACGGCGCGTTGGGCCGCGTCGGGGTCGCCGTCGCCGAAGAGGTCGATGGTGACGACGGTACCCATGACCTCGATGAGGTGGCGCGTGGAGGACGCCACGTCCGACATTAGAGTCCGAGCTTCTTCAGGGCGTACTGTAGCGACATCTGGAACCCGGCGCTGGTGTAACTCGCCCCGGAGATGCTCTGGATGTTGGTCGACTGCGCGGCCATCGTTTCTTGTTCGAGGACGGGGACCGCGTACTGGTCGATCTGGACTGATCGGGGGTTGCCGCCGTCGTTGATGGAACCGATCGTCACGGCGGTGATCTTCTTGCCGTTGGCCGTCACCTTCACCGAGAGGACGCCGTAGAAGTAGTTGACCAGGGGTCCCGTGACACTGTGCACGCCGGTGGCGGCCACCGCGGTGGTCGTGGTCGTCGGCGCCGTCGTCGACGGCGACTTCGCCGCGCCGGTCGAGGTCGACGTCGTCGAGGAGGTGGTCTGCTTCTTCGCGGTGGTCGTGGTCGTCGGCGCGCTGGTGGCGGCGCCCGACACCGCGCTGAGACTGAGTTTGGCGGGGCTGGTGTGGAAGTTCAGCACCGAGGCGAGTCCGACGACGGTGCCGACGGCGACGATGGGCGATCGTTTCATGAGGGGCGGCTTTCCTGTGGCGTCATGGGGTGCGGGTCCTTAGAAGGTGAACGACTCGTGGTGGACGTGGGCGTGGGGGACGCCGAGGCGCCGCGCGGCCGCGACGACGCCCTCGGTGAACCCCGCGGGTCCACACACGAAGATGTCGTTCGCGGCGATATCAGGGACGAGTTGGCCGAGGGTGTGGGCGTCGAGGTTCACCTCGTCGCGGCTGCCGAGCAACTCGAAGTACCGACCCTCGCGCGCGGTCACGAGCGACCTCATCTCCGCGCCGTGCACGACGTCCTCGGGGCGCGTCGCGCGGATGATGACCGTGACGTTGCTAGCCGCGGGAAGGTCTTCGAGCATCGCGCGAATCGGGGTGATGCCCACCCCGGCCGCGACGAGCGTCACGTTGTTCATCGACGTGGCGTGATGGGTGAAGACGCCGTAGGGTCCCTCGACGAATACGCGGGTGCCGGGCTTGAGGTGGGCGATGGCGCTCGACTGGTCACCGACGCCCTTGACCGTCACGCGAAGGAACGGCGGGCGAGGAAGGGCCGAGAGCGAATAGGGGTGGGAGTGCCAGAAGAGCCCCTTGGACATGAAGCGCCACTGGAAAAACTGACCGCCCGAGACCGCCATCTTCTTGATGTTCTTGCCGGTGACGGTCAGGGAGTAGACGTTGGGGGCCTCCTGGGTCACGCTGGCCACCCGGAGCCGGTACTGCTGATTGCGTACCAGGGGGACGCCGAGACGCAAGAGCAGGATGGTCAGGCCGGTGCCGACCCACAGGACGGTCCAGAATTGGATGGTGTGCGGGTGCCCGAGGAACATGACGCCCGTGCGGATCTGGTGCATGAAGGCCAGTCCCAGTCCGAGGTAGGTGTAGAGGTGCACGACCCACCAGGTCTCGTACTTCATCTGGGAGCGCGCGATCCGGATCGACGTGAAGGCGGCCATCAACAAGAGACCGAAGCCCACCGTGGCGCTGAGGATGTCGGGATAGTTCACCCAGAAGCTCCACAACATGGTGAAGACGCTGCGGTGCAGCATTTGGCTGTAGCCCAGGATCACGCTGAGAACGTGCAACGACACGAGTGAGACGGCGTAGGGGGCGATCGCGCGGTGCCAGCGCACTAGTCGGTCCTGTCCCACGGAGCGCTCGAGCCAGGGGAGCCGGGCGGTCAGTATCACCATGACGAGCAGGAGGTACGACCCGCTGAAGGCGCTCACGCGACCGATGGCCAGGGGCCAACCCCCCGCGCTCGCGAGGGCGGCGTGACCTTCGACCGAGAGGGCGAGTACGAGTACCATCACCAGGCCCGCGAGGGCCGCGACCTGGCAGAGGCGCACCACGTAGGCCTGAGGCGCGCGCGCGGGCCGGTGCAGGCGCGTCGAACTCGCCTGGTGCCACGCCGGGTTGCTCGTCGATTTTCGCTGCGGGCGGCTCCGTCTCTCGGCGGGCTGTCTATTTGTCGCGGTCTCCACCCCTGAGAACGTAATGCGACTTCATAAGTTTTTGACAAATTTGGCGTTCGAAGTTCGACAATTCTGGGCGATTCCCGTAGAATCCTTCGGCCCGGGCACCTCACCCGGTCGTCTGGCCCGGACGCGGGCTAGAACGGCGGCTCGAAGTGGGGGCGCAGGTCGAGGCCCGAGCGCCCGCTCGCCGGCTTCACGTTGAGCACCTGGTGGATCTCCAGGTGATGGCGTTCGAAGTTCACCGCCGACGCGGCCATGTAGAGGCGCCACACGCGCGCCCGCTGGTCGCCGACCTCGGCTACCGCCTCGTCGAATCGCTTGACGAGGTTGTCCACCCAGTGGCGCAGCGTTATCGCGTAGTGCTCGCGCAGACTCTCGAGGTGACGGACTTCGAATCCGTGGGCTTGAAAGAGAGAGACCATGGTCCCCACGTCGTGGAGCTCGCCGTCGGGGAACACGTAGCGCTCGATGAAGTCGCTGCGGACTCGCGAGGGGCCGCGCAGTCCCCAGGCGATCTGCGTCTGGCGCCAGCCCTCGGCGAGTCGGGTCGGTCGAGGGTCGTCGCGCATCGAGATGGGCCGTCCGATGGCGTGGTTGAGGAAGCGGCCACCGGGTGCGAGGAGGTCGAACATCCGCTGGGCGTAGGGGGCCAGGGAACGACGACCCACGTGCTCACTCATCCCCACCGAGCTGATCGCGTCGAAGGGGCCGTCGCGGACGTCACGGAAATCCTGCAGTCGAAAGTCGCACAGGTGTTCCACGCCCGACTCACGCGCTCGCGCGATGGCGTAGGCCTGTTGCTCGGTGGAGAGGGTGACGCCGACGACGCGTACGCCGAATTGCGTCGCCGCGTGCAACCCCATCGTCCCCCAGCCGCATCCGACGTCGAGGAGGCGCATCCCCGGCTGCAGGTCGAGTTTGCGACAGATCAGGTCGACCTTGCGGCGTTGCGCCGATTCGAGGGTGTCGGTGGCGTCGGCGAACACCGCACACGAGTACGTCATGGAGGGCCCGAGGACCATTTCGTAGAAGCGATTGGACACGTCGTAGTGGTGGGAGATGGCGTCGGCGTCGCGACGCCGCGAGTGCAGGGCGCCGTGTTGTCGCGCCTCGATGCTCGGTGCGGCGAGTGGTCGCACGGCGCGCGAGCCCATGAGGCGCAGCAGCGGCCCCAGGGTCGAGGGCGAGAACAGGTGTCCCAGGGACGGGACCTCGAGCGCGAACAGGGCGTCGAGGTCACCCTCGAGCTCGATGTCGCCCGCGACGAAGGCGCGCGCCAGTCCGAGCTCACCCGGTCGGCGCAGCACGCGCACCAGGGCCTCGGGCGTGAGGATCTTTAGGGTCAGGTCGTGGGCGGGGGACGCGACGCTGGGCTCGACGACGCTGGCGTCGAAGGCTTCGACGCGAAAGGGCAGTCGCCCCTCGAAAAGGTTCGCCACCGTCGCCGCCACCGTCATCGTCACCCCTTGAGAGCCCTGATGGCCCATGGTAGACACGTCGGACGGGTCGACTCAAGTAATCCGCGACCCCGGCGCTCGTCGACGGCTCGCGAGGCCGGTCGTCCCTACGATGGCGGAGTGGAGAATGGAGAGAGCGCTCGAGGACCGTCGCGCGACGAGTCGCGGACCGGCCTGCTCGACGGCCGGGTGTTGCGCGGGGCCATGTTGGCCCCGGCGGGCGCGAACGTGGTGATGCAACTCGCCCGCCGCGGCGTGGGACGGGGGGTGGCGCAGAGTCCGGTGAGCAGTGGCTCGCTGGTGCGTCATCCCCTGAAACGAACGCGCACGACGCTGGCCTACATTTGGCTGTCCCTCTACGGAACCGACGACGAACGCGCCATCCTGCGTCGTCACGTCGACGCGCAGCACCGCCACGTGCGCTCGCGTCCGGGCGATGACGTGGCCTACGACGCCTACGACGCGCAGTTGCAATTGTGGGTCGCCGCGTGCATGTACGTAGGTTCTCGCCAGGGCTACGAGATGCTCTACGGACCCGCCAGTGAGACGGTCGCGGCAGCACTACTCGCCCGTTGTTCGCCCTTCGCCACCACCCTGCAGGTACCGGCCAGCCAGTGGCCCCGCGACCCGACGGCCTTCGCGACCTACTGGGAGGCGAACCTCGCTCGCGTGGAATTTGATGACGTGACCTCGCGCTACCTCGTGGACTTCATCGACTTGCGTTTCCTGCCTCGCCCGTTGGCGGCCGTGGCGCGTCCGCTGCATCGACTGTTGTGCGTGGGTTTCCTCGGTGATCCTTTTCGCACGGGGCTGTCGCTGACGTGGAGCGCCCGGGACCAGCGACGCTTCGAGTGGTGCTGCACCACCCTGCGGTGCGTCAATCGCCTCGCGCCCCGGGTGCTGGCCGAGTTCCCTTGGAATCTCGTGCGCTACGACACCCGCCGGCGCCTCGCGCGCGGACGCTCGCTGGTGTGAGTCAGTACGCGGCCGTGCGTTCGACGCACCAGTCCCAGAGCATCACCTGGTCGCGACCGGGGTCGCGCGAGCGCGTCCAGGGTACCTTGTGTTCGAATCGCGGGTGTCGGTCGAGCCAGAAGTCACCGGTGGAGCGCGACGATTCACGCGCGCCGGCCAGCCACACCAGGGTGTCCGCCCCCTGGGCGGGCGTGCGCAGCGCCGGCCGGGCGACCGCGTAGAAACGGGGCAGGGACGCCGCGAGGCCCGGCGTGTCGACCCAGCCGGGATGCATCGCGTGAAAGACGACGTCGCGCGACGTCACGTGGTGGATCCACTCGCGGTTCAAGACCAGTTGCGCTCGTTTGACCCGGGCGTAGGCGCGGACGCCGTCGAAGTCCGACGCGGGCGCCTCCAGGGTCGCCAGGTCGAACGACTGTGAATACATGCCGCCCGAGGACACCGTCAGGACGCGTCCGGGGGGCGCGGTGGCGAGCGAGGCCAAGAGCAGTGGCGTCAGGTGGAAGGGCCCCAGCAATTGTGCGGCGACAGTCATCTCGTAGCCCTGGGCGCTGAGCGCGCGCCTGGCGCTGATCGCGCCGGCGTTGTGGATGAGGACGTGCAGGGCTCCCCGGGCCGCCACGGTCTCGGCCACGCGTCGCACGGCGACGAGGTCACTCGTGTCGGCGAGGAGATAGTCGACCCGTTCGTTGTGCGACCGTGACCGCAACGCGCTCACGCTGGTGCGCGCGC
>JAJZFO010000224.1 GCA_021805305.1 Actinomycetes bacterium
ACCGTCGCCGACGACGAGGTAGCGTCCGCGGTTCGGTGCTGTAAGGCCCGATTTCTTGTCCTGGACCACTACCCCCGCCGCTCCGAGGAGGGCGCCCGACGGCGAGGGCGTCGAATCGAGGAGTTCGAGCGCCTCGACGCCCGTGAGGAGGGTCGCGCCGTGACGCACCGCGTGATCGGCCACCAGTCCGTCGAGGTTGAAGCGGGTGACGGTGTAACCGTAGTTCGGGAAGATCGGGTGCTCGGGCCACTGCATCTCCAACGACGCCCCGAAGCCGAAGGACCGCAGGCCCTGATACTTGTGACCG
Organism: Actinomycetes bacterium; assembly: GCA_021805305.1. Next base: position 308 of record JAJZFO010000224.1, read on the forward strand.
TGCGCGGCCACCTCGGGCTCCAGTCCCATCTCGATCAACTGGTGCACCGATCGCGGGGTGAGACCGTCGCCGCACGTCTTCTCGCGGGGGAAGACCTTCTTCTCGATCAGACACACCGACCACCCGGCCTGGGCCAGCCAGTAGGCGCAGGCCGAGCCACTGGGTCCCGCCCCCACGATGACCACGTCGAATTCCGGTGACTGCGTGGCGACTTCTGCGAGAGTGGGCATTGAGACAGATTAGGCGCTTGGTCCCGGCGCGACGGTTCCGAGCACTCTCGTCGGAGTGATAGAAATGAATCCGTGAACCAGTATTTGCCGATACTGGGACTCCTGATTCTGGGAGCAGTGTTCGCGTCGGGATCGTTTGTAGCGTCGGCCTTGTTGGCGCCTCGCAAGCGGCCCACCGACGCCAAGATTGCGCCCTACGAGTGTGGGATAGTCCCCGAAGTCGAACCGCCCCAGCGCTTCCCCGTTCGCTTTTACCTGGTGGCCATGATTTTTGTCATCTTCGACATCGAGGTCGTCTTCATGTACCCCTTCGCCGTCGTGTTTCGTCAATTGGCCGGTTTCGGACTGGTCGAAGTCCTCGTCTTCTCCCTCACCGTCTTCGGCGCCCTCTTGTACTTGGTGCGCGAAGGGGCCCTCTCGTGGGGACCGCGGCAGCACCTCACCCTGGGCGTGCCCGCGCGCACGAGTTCTTCGACCATCGTGCGTATCGGCGCGGACGCGGATCAGGCGGCGTAGTGGCGCTCGAGGACCTGCAGCACAATTTCTTGACTGCGCCCATCGAGGACCTGGTGCGCTGGGCGCGTCGCGCGTCGGTGTGGCCCGCGTCCTTCGGGTTGGCCTGTTGCGCGATTGAGATGATGGCGGCGGGCGCGGCGGACTTCGACCTGGCGCGCTTCGGCATGGAGGTGTTTCGCAACTCGCCGCGACAGGCCGACCTCATGATCGTGGCCGGCCGCGTGAGCCAGAAGATGGCCCCCGTCCTGCGTCAGGTCTACGACCAGATGATGGAACCCAAGTGGGTCATTTCGATGGGCGTGTGCGCGTCCACCGGCGGACTCTTCAACAACTACGCCATCGTGCAGGGCGTCGACCAGATCGTGCCGGTCGACGTCTACGCCCCGGGATGCCCACCGAGCCCCGAGACGCTCATGCACGCCATCCTCACGCTGCACGAGCAGATCCGCACCGGCGAGATCATGCGCCGTCGCGCCGAGGGTGACCCCACTCACCTGGGACACGACCACGCGAGCGGCGTGTGGACGCCCGAAGTCCCGGTGACCGTCAGGATGGGCACGCCGAAGTGATCCCCCTGCCCCCCTTGGCCCCCCCGGGCGTGCTCGTTGAGGAGGCCCTCGCCTGCGACGCCGCGTTCTTCCCGACCCGCGAGCACTACGCCGACCTGGCCGCCGCTCTCCGGGCCGATGGCTTCGAGATGTGCGTCGACGTCTGCGGCGTCGACTACCTCGAGCACGCCGATCGCTACGTTCCCGAGGGGATCACGCCGACGCGCTTCGAGGTCGTCGCGAACTTTCTCTCGCTCTCGCGCCGGCTGCGCGTGCGCGTGCGCGTGCAGGCGGGGAACGACGCGCCGCGGGTAGATTCGCTGTTTCACGTCTACCCGGGCACCGAGGCGCCCGAGCGCGAGACCTTCGACATGTTCGGGATCCTCTTCGACGGTCACCCCGACCTCACGCGCATCCTGATGCCCGAGGAGTGGGAGGGTCACCCCCTGCGCAAGGATTACGGCGTCGGCCACGTGCCGATCCAATTCAAGGAAGCGCCGGGACCGCGATGAGCGACGACATTCGAGTAGCGAACCGTCCCGAACGCCTCACCGTCGAGACGTCCGAGGGGGCCCAGGAGCTGATCCGGCGCGTCGACACCGGCACCGACCAGCTGGGTCGCGAGGTGGGCGCGGTACTGCGCCTCGACGGGGTCAGTCTCGACCCCCGCCAGGTCGACTACGAACGGCGCGACGACGAGACGATGATCATCAACATGGGACCGGCGCACCCCTCGACCCACGGGGTGCTGCGCCTGATGCTCGAGCTCGACGGGGAGTTCGTGCTGCGCACCAAGGTCGTCATCGGTTACCTGCACACGGGCATGGAGAAGACCGGCGAGAACCTCAGTTACGTCCAGGGCGCCACCAACGTGACGCGCATGGACTACCTCTCGCCGGTGATCAACGAACTCTCGTACTCGCTGACCGTGGAGAAATTGCTCGGGGTCGAGGTGCCGGCGCGCGCCACCTGGATCCGCATGATGATGAGCGAACTGAACCGCGTCTCGTCGCACCTGGTGTGGATGGCCACCAACGGGATGGACCTCGGATCCACGTCGATGATGATTTACGGCCTGCGCGAGCGTGAGTTGATCCTGGCCTTCTTCGAGAAGACGGCGGGGTTGCGTCTCAATCTGAACTACGTGCGCCCGGGGGGCGTGGCGGCCGACCTGCCCGACGGGTGGGAGGACGACGTCGAGGTGATCTGCAACACCATCGAGGAGCGCAGTTACGAGTACGACCAGCTCCTCACGGGACAACCGATCTTTCGCAACCGTCTGGTGGGCGTGGGGGCCATCACCGCCGAGGAGGCGCTGGCCCTGAGCCTGACGGGACCGCTCCTGCGCTCCACCGGCGTCGCGTGGGATTTGCGTCGATCGATGCCCTACCTCGCCTACGACCAGGTGGACTTCGACGTCATCGTGGGCACCTACGGCGATAACTTCGACCGCTACGCGCTGCGCCTCAACGAGATCCGCGAGTCGATTCGCATCATCCGCCAGTGCGTGCAGAAGATGCCCGCCGGGGACTACCGCAGTCAGGACCCGAAGGTCACGCCGCCGCCGCGCGCGCGCATCGGCGAATCCATGGAGGCCCTCATCCACCACTTCAAGCTCTTCACCGAGGGCTTTCACGTGCCCGCGGGCGAGGTGTACTCGGCGGTGGAGTCCCCGCGCGGCGAGATCGGGTGCTACCTGGTCGCCGACGGCGGCCCCCGGCCGTACCGCATCCACGTCCGCGCGCCCAGCTTCACCAACCTGCAAGCCATGCCGTTGTTGATGCGCGGCGCGTCGGTGTCCGACGCCATCACCATGATCTCGACGGTGGACCCCGTTCTAGGAGAAGTGGACCGATGAGTCATTTCCGCGCCGATATTCGCCAACGCGCCGAAGAGTTGGTGGCGCTCTACCCGCGCAAGCGTTCGGCCCTGCTGCCCCTGCTGCACCTGGCCCAGGAGCAAGACGGGTACCTGAGCGACGACGGCATTGCGGAGGTCGCGTCGCTCACCGACACGTCCCCCGCGGACGTGCGCGGCACCGCGTCGTTCTACGACATGTTCCACCTCGAGCCGGTGGGCCGCTACGTGGTGGGCGTGTGCACCAACATCGCCTGCCTACTGGGCGGGGGTGAAGAACTGCTCGAACACGCCTCCTCGACGCTCGGGTGCGCGGTGGGGGCGACGTCGAGCGACGGCCTCTTCACGCTCGAAGAGACCGAGTGCCTCGCCGACTGCAATCACGCGCCGTGCGTGCAGGTGAACCACCGCTACGTGCGCACGACGACGCCCGAGACCTTCGACGCCATGGTCCAGGACCTGCGCGAGGGACGCCTGGACCACGAGGTCCCGAGTCACGGCACCCTGATCCGCGTGAAGCGTCAGGGCGGCCTGCGCGCCACCAAGGACGACGTCGCCGCCGAGCGCGCCGCCGCCCTGGCCGCGCGCGCCGCGCGCGCCGAGGCCGCGGCCCAGGAGACGACGTGATGGCGAGCTTGGACGCCCCCCGCATCGTGTCCTCGCGGCGCGACTTGAATGATTCCTTTACCCTGCACCGCTACCTCGAGACGGGGGGCTACGACGCCCTGCGCAAGGCGCTCGCGATGTTCCCCGAGGCCGTCGCGGCCGAGGTGGACCAGGCGTCACTACTGGGTCGCGGCGGCGCGGGATTCCCGGCCGGGCGTAAGTGGTCCATGCTGCGTCGCTCGCCGATCTCGTACCTGGTGGTCAACGGCGACGAATCCGAACCGGCCACGTTCAAGGACCACTACCTCGTCGAACGTGACCCCCACCAACTGGTCGAGGGCGTGATCATCGCCGCGTACGCGCTGCAGGTGAGTCAGGCCTTCATCTTCTTGCGCGGCGAGTTCGCGTTGGGCCTCGAGCGGGTCCAGCAGGCGCTCAACGACGCGTACGCCCACGGCGCGCTGGGATCGAAGATATTCGGCTCCGACTTCTCACTCGACATCGTGGTGCACCCGGGGGCGGGCGCGTACATCTGCGGCGAGGAGACCTCGCTGCTCGAGGCCCTCGAGGGCAAGCGCGGCTTTCCGCGCATCAAACCCCCGTTCTTCCCGGCGGTCACCGGTCTCTACGGGGAGCCCACGGTGGTCAACAACGTCGAGACCATGTCGAACCTCCCCTGGATCATCAACCACGGCGGCGCGGCGTTCGCCGCGCTCGGCGTGGGCCGTTCCACGGGTACGCGGCTCTTCGCGCTCGCCGGCGACGTGAAGAACCCCGGCGTCTTCGAACTCGAGATGGTCAAGAACACCTTTCGCGACATCATTTTCGACCCGGCCCTGGGCGGGGGACTCGCCGAGGGCCGACGTCTCAAGGCCTTCATCCCGGGCGGCGTGTCGGCGCCCTGGTTCGGACCCGACCAACTCGATACGCCACTCGGACAAGATGAAGTGGGCGCCCTGGGCTCGATGCTCGGGTCGGGTTCGATCGTGGTCATGGACGACGCCAGTTGCGTCGTGCGCGCGACGTGGCGCATCACGAAGTTCTTCTCGCGCGAATCGTGCGGCCAGTGCACGCCGTGTCGCGAGGGATCCGGCTGGATTGAGCGCATCATGTACCGCCTGGAACACGGCGGCGGACGCCTCGAGGACCTCGATCTGCTCCTCGACCTGTGCGACAACATCGCGCCCGGACTCAGTTGGCCCCCCCAGCAGACCACGATCTGCGTCTTGGGACCGTCCATCCCTTCTTCGGTCCACTCCGCGCTGACGATGTTCCGCGACGACTTCGTGGCCCACGTGAACCACGGAGGTTGCCCCCATGACTGACCCCACCCGCACCCCGGTGACCGTCACGGTCAATGGCCGCTCGGTGCAGGCGCAGCCGGGGGAACTCCTCATCGAGGTGGCCGAGCGCGCGGGATCCTACGTCCCGCGCTTTTGTTACCACCCGCGCATGGAGCCCGTCGGCGTCTGTCGCATGTGTCTGGTCGAGGTGGACGGACCGCGCGGCGCCACCCTGCAGCCGGCGTGTTACCTGAAGGTCTCCGACGGCATGAACGTGACGACGGACTCCGACAAGGTGAAGAAGGCCCAGGACGGGGTCCTCGAGTTCCTCCTGGCCAATCACCCCCTCGACTGCCCGGTGTGTGACAAGGGGGGAGAGTGCCCGCTCCAGGATCAGACGCTGGCCCACGGCTCGGGCGAGACCCGCTTCGTCGAGGAGAAGCGCCACTTCGTCAAGCCCGTGGCCATCGGCGAACTCGTGCTGCTGGACCGCGAACGATGCATCCAGTGCTCACGGTGCACGCGATTCGCCAGTGAGGTGGCGGGGGACCCCCAGATCGCCTTCGCCGGTCGTGGTGACCTCATCGAGGTCGCCACGTCGCCCACGCAGCCCTTCGACTCGATCTTCTCGGGCAATACGGTGCAGATCTGCCCGGTGGGCGCCCTCACCGCCACGCCCTATCGGTTCAGCGCGCGTCCCTGGGACCTGGAGCAGGTCGAGAGCACCTGCACCACGTGCGCCGTCGGGTGTCGCGTGGCCGTGCAGTCCTCGGGCAACCGACTGACGCGCGTGCTCGGCGTCGACTCCGAGCCGGTCAATCACGGCTGGCTGTGCGACAAGGGGCGATTCACCCTCGACGCCGTCGACGCCAATCCCGACTCGCGCGACCCGCTGTCGGCCGCCACCCGCATTACCGAGCCGATGGTGCGCGTCGACGGGGAGTTGACGCCGGTGTCGTGGGGCGCGGCGCTGGCCGAAGCGGCGCGCCTCCTGCACGACGCCGGTGGCGCCGACGCGATCGGCGCCCTCGGAGGGGCGGCGCTGACCAACGAGGGGGCCTTCGCCTGGGAGCGCTTCTTGCGCGGGGCCGTGGGCACCGAGCACGTCGACGCCCAGTTCGGGGACGGGTTGGACCCGGTCCTGCTGCAGACGCTGCCCCTGGCGACCATCGACGACGCCGCCAACGCCCCGGTGGTGCTGACCATGACCGGCGACCTGCGTGAGGAGTTGCCCGTCCTCTTCCTGCGGTTGCGCGAGAGTTTCGCGCACCGGCACCACACGCTCATCGAACTCGCGAGCGCGCCCGGCGCGTTGCGGTCGCTCGCCACGCACGTGGTGGCGGTGCGACCCGGTGAGACGGCGGCGATCGCCCACGCCCTCGTGGGGGGGAACCTCCCGGTCGGGACCCTCGTCGTGGAGTCCGAGCTCGCCGCCGCGCGCGAGAAATTGGGCGACGGCACCGGCGTCGTCATCGTCGTCGGTCGCGCCAATCTGGCCGAGGACCAACACCTCGTCGACCAGGCGATCGCCACCCTGGCCCACGGACTGCCCCACGCCCGGTTCTTGGTGGCGCTGCGACGTTCGAACGTCCGCGGCGCCCTCGACATGGGCCTCGCCCCGCGACTGCGTCCGGGTCGCGGCTTCGACGCCGCGGCGTCGGGTCGCGACACGCCCGCGCAACTCGAGGCCATGGCCCACGGGGTGCAGCGCACCACGGTGTTGCTCGGGGGCTGCGTCCTCGGCAACGTGGTCGACACGGAGCTGGCCACGCGAGCCTTGACGGCCTCGAACGTCATCGCGGTCACCGGGCACGGCGGGGCCACGCTGGCCTACGCCGACGTGGTCCTCCCGGCGAGCGTGCAGCACGAGCGCGCGGGTACCGTGACGAACCTCGAAGGCCGCGTCACCGCGGTCGCCGCTAAGGTCGGCGCCCCGGGCGCGGCCTGGCACGACGTCGCCATCGCGAGCGAATTGGCCCTGGCCTGGGGTCAGGACCTCGGACTGGGCTCGGTGGAACTGACCGCGCGGGCCATCGAGGAGACCACGGGCTACGCCGCGCTCTCGGTCCTGCAGGACCAGGCCTTCGACGGGGTGGTGACCGGACTGCACGCCACGCCGGTGGCGCGTCACCCCATGGACCCGATGGCCTTCCCGGGCATCCGCTCGACCAAGACGGTGGGCTTGGGCGACTCGACCGGCGCGACGACCCTGCTCGACGCCACCACGCGGTCGGTGGCGACGACGGCGCAACGCTCCGACGTCGTGATCCCGGTGGTCGACGTCCCCCTCGCCGACGCGTACGCGCTGCGTCTCGTTCTCGCCCGCCGACTCTACGACCGCGGCGTGGCCATGCAGGGCTCGTCCGACGTGGCGGCGTTGATCGCCGAGACCAC
>JAJZFO010000075.1 GCA_021805305.1 Actinomycetes bacterium
CGGCACTGGCGTCATGATCCTTTTGCTGCGCGTGGGTGTCCCCCTGGTGCGCAACAGGCAGTACCAGTTGCGCATCGCCAACGTCACCCAGGAGGCGCCGAACGTCTACTCGCTCACGGTCACGGGCAAGAACATCAAGAAGATGGCGGTGTCGGGTGGGCAGTTCTTCCAGTGGCGCTTCATGGCCAAGGGACTGTGGTGGCACAGCCACCCGTATTCCCTCTCGGCGATGCCGCGCCCGCCCTTCCTGCGCATCACCGTCAAGGGGCTCGGCGACCAGTCCAGTGCCGTCGCCCGACTCAAGCCGGGAACCCGAGTCTTCGTCGAGGGACCCTATGGCGTGTTCACGCACCACGCCACGAAGCTGAGTGATGTGACGCTCATCGCCGCGGGAGTGGGCATCACCCCGATCCGGGCCATGCTCGAGGACCTCCCGGCCAACGCCAACGTCAACGTGATCATCCGGGCCACCCGCAGCGAGGACATCGTTCACGCCGACGAGATGAAGTCGTTGGTGGCCGCGCGCGAGGGCCACTACCACGAGGTCATCGGAGAGCGCGACGCAGTCACGTTCGACGACGCGACGATCTCCTCACTCGTCCCCAACATTCGGACCAACGACATCTTCGTCTGCGGGCCGGCGGGCTTCACCGACCTCGTCGTCAACGCCGCTCGTCGCCTCGGGGTCCCCCACGAACACGTCCATCGCGAAGCCTTCACCTTCTAGGAAATGAGTAAGCACATGTCAATCTCGAGAGTCTCACCGTCATGAAGCGCTCGCCCATTGTCGCCGTTGGCACCGTCGTCGGACTCGCCTCGGTGCTGAGCTTTCACACCTCCCCCGTCAAGGTCAACCTCAGCGCCGCCGTCAGCTCGTCGCCGTCGTCGACCTCACCCTCGAGCACGACTCCCACCACGACGGCGCCGGCGTCGACCACCACGACCACGGTGAGTCAGTCGTCCCACGGCTCTGGTCAGTCGTCCACCACCACGACCCCACCGTCGACCACCACGACCGCGGCGGCCACGGGCATTCGCACGGTCACCGGTCCGGTGGTCAACTATTACTACGGCCAGTTGGCGGTCAAGGTGACGGCCAATGGTAAGAAGGTCACGGCGGTGACCATCGCGTCCATCGCCGATGGGGGTAACCCCCTTTCGGTGCAGATCGACCACTACGCGATCCCGAAGTTGGAACCCGAGGCGATCTCGGCGCAGAGCTCCAACATCCAGAGCGTCTCGGGTGCGAGCTACACCAGCGCCGGCTTCCAGATGTCACTCCAGTACGCGCTGAAGAAGCTCGGCATCTAGTGTCGGTCGTGGAGTCGACCACGCGTCACTTCATCGAGGTAATGGGCACGGTCGTCACGGTCGACCTCTTCAACTGCGTCGACGTCGCGGGCGCTAGCGTCGCCGTGGAAGCTGCTCGCGAACTCCTGCACGAGGTCGATCGCACCTTCAGCACCTACAAGGAGGCGAGTCCGCTGAGCCGACTGCGCCGCGGCGAGATCTCCCTCGGCGAGACGCCACCCCAGGTCGCCGACGTCCTCGACCTCTGTCAGCGCGCGAAATCCCTGAGTGCCGGCTGGTTCGACCCCTGGGCGATCCCTGGGGGCGTCGATCCGACCGGCTACGTCAAGGGGTGGGCCGCGCAGCGCGCGCTGGACCTCTTCCGCGCCCTGCCACTGAGTGGCGCCATCGTGAACGCCGCGGGCGACATCGCGTCATTCGGCGGTCCGACGAACGACTCCGTCTTCCGCACCGGGATCGTACGACCCGACGATCCCCAACGACTCGCGGCGGTGATCGAGTTGCGTCACTGCCTCGCGACCTCCGGTGAAGCGCAGCGAGGCGCCCATCTCTTCAACCCCTTCACCCGGGACTTCGTGAGCGCGGTGGCCTCGGCCAGCGTGACCGGCCCGGACCTCGGCGTCTGCGACGCGCTGGCCACGGCCCTGAGCGTGGGCGGTCACGACGTGATGGTGCTCATCGACGTCATGGACGAGTACGAAGCCTTGACCATCGACGCCGCGGGGAACCTTCACGCCACCCCGGGCTTCCCCCTCGTGCGCGACTGAACCCGATCAGCGGCGGACGTGACGCCCGTGCACCGGGGCGAGCAGGATCAACGACAGGTACGTGACCACGGCGATCGCCACGTGCATCCATATCAGCACGAACACCGCCTGCGCCGACTGGCCGAGATACCAGATGGCCAGGTCGGGCAGGAAGAGGACGAGGGTGACGGCGACCGCCGCGCGTAGGAACAACCACTTCGGTTGTGACGAGACCCGCGCGACGATGGGCCACCCGGCGCAGGCGATGAGCACGCCGATGATCGTCAATTTCGAATAGTCGGAGAATCGAAAGTGGGAGTAGCCCCTGGTCTTGGGGTAGACCGCGACGCCGATCTTGACCAGGACCGCGTCGACGGCGAGGGAGCCCACGAGCGCGACCAGCGTGGCCACCACGACGGCCATCATCGGTGGCGGGGTCTTCGGATTGAAGTCGACGCGAAATCGACGCAACCAGGGACGGAGAAAAGGGGGGACGATCTCGGGTGACAGGCCCAAGACGCGGCGCGAGTCGGTGGGCGTCATCACTCCATTCTAATTTGTCCCCCTGGAGCGGTCGGCCCGCAAACCCAGTCAAGGCCCTCGAGGATGGCGCGCAACTGTCGACCCATCTCACGCGGATTCCCCGCCAGTTCCCCGATGAGCTCACCATCAACGCCAGTGTCGTCTCCCGGTGAGTAGAAGGACACCCGCATGACGCGACCTCGCGCGCGGGCCGTGACGACCCAGGGGAATCCCACTCGACCCGAATCACGGGTCGCCATGACCGTCCCCGTCCGATCGAGGCCGAGACTCCACTGCGGCGAACGCGCTGCGGCGAGCAGGCGACGTGGGCGATCTCGCGACGACAGGGTCATCGCCGCACCCTAGGACCGCGCGGTGACACCGCGGGCGCCTCGCCCCATTGACGCGCCCGCGGCCGGGTCACTCGCGGTCGACGCCGTCGAGGGGCTGAGCGTGACGAACCCGCCGGGCGCGGGGCACCGACGCCCCCCACCCCTCGGGTGACGAGATCGCGTAGGTCCACAGGATCAGGCACCACGCGAAACCCACCTCGAAGACCAGTTCACCGTCGAGCATGTGATTGAACCCCCAGTCGGGAAGCGACGCGGCCGCCACCAGTCCCCCCACCAATTGGACGAGGAACACCACGGTGGTGAGCGCGCCACGACGACGCAGGTACAGGTAGGTCGCCGCACCCATCTGCGTCACGCCGATGACGATCCCGATCGCCATGTGCGCCCAGTTGAAGAAGGCGCCGTGATTGAAGGGGGTCAACAGGAGCATCGGCAGGGCCAACGCGACGACGCGCAGTCCCCCGGAGATCGTCGGCGTCGCTTCGAGCGGCGCCAGGTACCGTGCGCAGCGCCACAATCCGACGGACGCCACGCCGTAGCCAATCGTGATGATCGGCAGGGTCGGCGCGTGGACCCCGAAATAGGAGATCCCGTAACTCTCGACCTGACCAGGATGGGCGACCGCCACGCACATCGCCACGCAGACGAAGAACACCACCTGAGTGGCCACGAGGACCTGACGAGCCTGCGCCGGCACCGATCCGGACGACGATTTCACCCCTGGTATCGAACCCGCGACGCCGTGAGCTCCTGGAGGGCCTCGTCGCGACCGACGAAGTGCTCCACCTTGACCCACTTGCCCTCGTCGAGGTCCTTGTACACGGTGAAGAAGTGACTGATGCGGTCCAGGGTGAGCTTGGGCACATCGGTGATGTCCCGGGCGTCCTTCCAGGTGGGGTCGTAATCAGGCACCGTGATGAGCTTCGCGTCCTCACCGTTCTCGTCGGTCATGATGCACATGCCCAGGATCCGCGCTTCGATGACGCAGCCCGGGAACGTCGGGTACGCCGTCAGCACCAGCGCGTCGAGGGGGTCGCCGTCGCCGCCCAAGGTGTCGGGGATGAAACCGTACTCGGCGGGATATCCCATGGAGACGATGAGGTGACGATCCAACTTGATCATGTGCGTCTCGTGGTCGTACTCGTACTTGTTCGGGCTCCCTGCGGGAATCTCCACGATGACGTTGATGGTCTCCATCGACGTCTCCTTTCGGGTAAGTCGCGCAACACCGTTGCGTCACTTCACACTAGCGAGCGACGCCGCGAACCATCTTCGGCCCTCGCATCGCGGTCGCGACCCGACGGTGTCGGGGTAGGCGCCCACTTCGACGCTACACGAGGTCCCTCGTTCCCTCTACGCTGGTCACGAGGAGCTCCGTGACCGTCTACGTCGTAACACTGCAATGCATTGACCGTCCGGGCATCGTCCTGGCGACGTCGACGGCCATCGTCGCGGTCGACGGCAACATCCTGGAGAACGACCAGTTCACCGACCCCGTCACGGCACGATTTTGCATGCGCACGCGATTCGAGTCCGAAAGTCAGGACCTCAGCGCCGTTCGCGACCACCTGGAGGCCGCCCTCTCCCCCTTCGACCCCATCCTCACGGTCCGTCGCGAGGACACCCGTCGGCGCGCCCTGGTGATGGTCTCGCAGTACGATCATTGCTTGGCCGAGTTGCTCTACCGACGCGACTCCGGCGACCTGCCCCTCGAGATCGTGGCCGTGGTGAGCAACCACCGCGACTGCGCGGCACTGGCCCAACGCCACGACGTTCCCTTCTTCCACGTGCCGATCACCCCAGAGACCAAGGCCGCCGCCGAAGACGAACTGCGCGAGTTGCTCGCGACGTGGCGGGCGGACTTCGTCATCCTGGCGCGCTACATGCAGGTGCTGTCCAGGGAGCTCTGCGCCGACCTGGCCGGGCGCGCGCTCAACATCCACCACTCGTTCCTCCCGGGCTTCAAGGGAGCGCGCCCCTACCATCAAGCCTACGAACGCGGGGTGAAGCTGATCGGCGCCACGGCCCACTTCGTCACCGCCGAGCTCGATGAGGGACCCATCATCGACCAGGACGTCGTTCGCGTCACGCACGCGCGACGACCCGAGGACCTCGTCGCCCTCGGTCGCGATGTCGAGCGCAGCGTGCTGGCGCGCGCGGCGCACCTCCTCGCCGAGGACCGTGTGGCGCTGGTGGGTCAACGCACCGTCGTCTTCTCGCAATGACTCAGGTCACGGCGAGGCGCACCGCGAACCGCTCGTCGAGGTGCGCCGACGACCGCACCACCTCCGCCAGGATCTGCACGGCGTCGTAGACGTCGACGTAGCGCAGGTACAGCGGCGCGAATCCGAAGCGACAGATGTCCGGCGCGCGGAAGTCGCCGATCACGCCGCGCTCGATCAGGGCCTGGATGATGCCATACCCGTGCTCGTGGCGCAGGGCGACCTGGCTCCCTCGACGACCGTGCTCGCGCGGCGTCACCACCTCGAAGGCGTCCCCGAGCTCATCGTGGACCAGTTCGATGAAGAGATCGGTCAGCGCCAGGCTCTTCTCTCGGATCTCGGTCATCGTGGTGCGCTCGAACACCTCGAGGGCTCCGTCGAGGGCGGCGAGCGCGATCACCGACGGCGACGACGTCAAGTACGCGCGCATCCCCGGTGCGGACTCGTACGTCGGCTCGAACGCGAACGGGCGGGCGTGGCCGAGCCACCCCGGCAAGGGGTTGCGCAGGACCCCCTGCCAACGAGATGCCACGTAGGCGAAGGCCGGCGCGCCCGGTCCCCCATTGAGGTACTTGTAGCCGCAGCCCGCGGCGAAGTCGACGTCGGCCGCGGTGACGTCGAGGGGCACGGCTCCCGTCGAGTGGGCGAAGTCCCATAACATCAACGCCCCCGCTGCGTGGACTGCGGCGGTGATCTTCGCCATGTCGAGCATCTCACCCGTGCGGAAGTCGACCTGGGTGAGCATGACCAGGGCGACGTCCTCATCGAGGTGCTCGTGGAGCGTATCGCGATCGATGGTCTTCACCACGATGTCGCGGCCCGCCAACTTCGCCATGCCGGCCACGATGTACAGGTCGGAGTGGAAGTTCACGGCGTCGGTGATGACGACGTGGCGGTTCTCGCGCAACTCCAAGGCGCCACCGATGATCTTCGCGAGCAGGAAGGTCAACGTGTCCGCGACGAGGACTTCACCTTCGTGCGCACCGATGAGCGGAGCCAGTCGGTCCCCGAGTGCGAAGGGCGCGTCCATCCAGCCCGCCGCGTTCCAGGAGCGCACCAGGCCGTCACCCCATTCCTGATCGACGACCTCGCGGATGCGGCGCTGCGCGCCGACGCTCACGGGACCCAGTGAGTTGCCGTCGAGGTAGATCTGCCCGCCGGGCAGGACGAACTCACGACGAAGGGGCGCCAAGGGGTCGCGGACGTCCAGGTCCAGGCACTCGTCTCGGGTTCTCATAGGACACTCCTCACTTGCCATAACACGGGGTAGAGACGCTGCGCGATCGTGGTGTCGAGGTAGGCCATCCCCTCGGAACCTCCGGTCCCCGGACGTCGACCGATCTGGCGACCCGCCATCATCATGTGCTGGTGGCGCCACATCGCGAGGCGCTCGTCGTGATCCATCATGAGTTCCGCGACGGCGTGCAGAGACGACGTGGTCGCCGAGTGGTGCTCGCGGTAGAGTTCGCACGCCATTCTGAGGGGGTCGAGGTCGCCCCCCTCCCCGAGCGCCCGGCCCAGGGCGAACTCGAATCCGCCCCAGAGCGACGGGGATTGACTGGCCTCGACCAATCTGGCCCGGGTGTCATCATCGAAGAAGGCGAAGGTGAGGGTCTCGGGTCGACCACCACCACTGAGGAATTCGATCACGCGGAACTGGGCCGATTGGAAACCCGAGGCCGGATCGAGGGGATCGCGGAACTCGAGGAAGCCTTCGGGTGACATCGTCTCGAGGACTCGAAGATGTTGAATCAGTAGGTCCTCGATCGACACGACGCGCACGAGGTGTGGTCGCGCGTTCCAGGGCTCGTTGGCCCACAGTGCACGACTCGCGCGGCGCAACTCATCGATGATGACCTTGAACCAGAGCTCGTAGGACTGGTGCACGACGATGAAGAGCAGTTCGTCCGGTGCGCCCTCGGTGAGGGGAACCTGCAACGTGAGAAGGTCATTGATCTTGAGGTAGGACGAGTAGTCGGTGGACGCCACGTACAGCAACACTACGACGCCACGCGGGCCCCAGTTGGAGCGTTAGCGCGTCAACGGCTTGTAGCGGATACGGTGCGGCTGATCGGCGTCGGTTCCCAGTCGCTTGTGGCGCTCGGCCTCGTAATCCGAGAAGTTCCCCTCGAACCACCGCACCACGGCGTCCCCCTCGAAGGCGAGGACGTGGGTGGCGATACGGTCGAGGAACCAACGATCGTGGCTGATCACGACGACGCAACCGGGGAACGTGAGGAGGCCGTCCTCGAGCGCCCGCAGGGTGTCGACGTCGAGGTCGTTGGTGGGCTCGTCGAGGAGCAGTACGTTGCCCCCGGTGCGCAGCACCTTCGCCAACTGCACACGATTTCGTTCGCCGCCGGAGATCTCACCGACCTTCTTCTGCTGGTCCGACCCCTTGAAGCCGAAGCTCGCGACGTAGGCACGGGCGTGGACCTCACGACTGCCCACC
>JAJZFO010000134.1 GCA_021805305.1 Actinomycetes bacterium
TCCGATCTGTGCTCGACGCGGCCGGTCTGGGCGACGCCACCGCGGCGGTGACGCAGCGCTGGTGCATCAGCGCGCACGGCGACCTCGAGGGTCGCAGTGTCCCGCGGCTGGCCGACGACGCGCCCTTCGTGGCGCCGCCGGCGCTCGGACCGGCGTTGGACGCCCTCGCGAGGGCGCGGGCCCGCCGTCCCCAGCCCGCGCGCGACGACAAGGTCATCCTCGAGTGGAACGCGATGTTCGCGGGGGCCCTCTTCGCGGCGCGTGACGACGAGTACAGCGCCGAGGCCCTCACCCTGCTCGCGTCGCTGACCACCAGCCACTTCCGGCGCGGACACTGGTGGCGCACGCAGCACGGCCGTGATTACGCCACCGCGGCCGACCTGGCCTGGCTCATCGACGCCTGCGTCGACGCGTTCGAGGTGGCGGGCGACGACGACTGGCTCTCGCGCGCCCAGGAGGTGGCCCACTACCTCATCGAGCACTTCTGGGACGCGGCGGTCCCTCGCGCGGGGTCGCCCCACGACGGTGCCGGATTCTTCCTGACCTCGGACCAGTGCACCGACCTCTTCACCCGACCTAAGGAGATCTTCGACGGCGCCACCCCCTCGAGCCACGCCGTGGCCACGCGCGCGCTGGCCCGGCTCGCCCTGTGTCGCGGGGACCGGGACCTCATGTGCGTGGCGCAGCGCCTGGTGGACATCGGCGCCGAGCTCCTGGCGACCCATCCGCGGGCCGTGGTCGACCTCCTCGACGCCGCCGCGTTCACCGGGGGCGTCGAGGTCGTGATCCCCGGCGGCGCGAACGACCTCAGCGACCACGTACGATCGTTACCTATGCTGCACGGCGTCTTGATCACCGGTTCGGGGACCTCACCCCTGCTCCTCGAGCGTCGCGCCGGCCTCGCCTACGTCTGCCACCAGGGATGGTGTGAACGTCCCGTCGCGGACGTCGAGGAACTCGCGTCACTGCTCGAGGGGGCGTGAACGTGCCCCGCTGGCGACGAGACCCCGCCGCACGCGCCATCAAACGACTGGTGGAGCGAACCCCCCAGTCCCTGGTGGTGGACCTCACGCCGGGCAGCACCGTCTGCGGCCTGGTGCTGGGCTCGACCAACGAGACCACCACCGTCATCGACCTGGCCTCGCACACCCTGGTGCGCTGGCGCATCCCCTGGCCCGAGGACTTCGACTCCGACCTCGCCGCCTTCGACGTCGTCGAAGCCGTGCTGGCCGACGACATCGAGCGCAGCGACCTGGCTCAGCCCGAGGCCGTGACCATCGCGGACCTGCCCCGACGACTCGGTAACTACTCGGGTCGCCAGGTGCGAAAGTGGCTCGAACAACTGGCCAGTCCCGCTGACGGCCCCATCTTTGGTTTCCGCGGCCCGAGTGCGCCCTACTGGGAGTTCCGCGGCGAACGGCCCAGCGTCGCCCTGATCGCGGCGGACCGCGGTCCCCAACTCATGCGCCGGACCGACGACGGATCCACCTGGGTCCGCTTCGGTTGGTACGGCGACGACATCTGGCTCCTGTGCGAAGACAACCACGCCATCCGCACCATCGAGGCGACGCGCCGCACCTCGCTCGCCGGCAAGGACCTGGCGACGTCGTTGGGCTTTCGTCCGACGTACATCTTGACGACGCTCTCTCAGCCCATCGACGGGCACTGCTACAAGAGCTGCACCGGGCTGCTGCCGCGGGGCTGACGCGCCTACTTCAGTAGTTTGCCCGACGCGAGGGCCTCGGCCATCGCCCAGCCGAAGACGACGAGGCGCTGACCCTTGTCGGGTTCCAACCCCTCGAAGAGCGCGTGGGCGCCCTCGGGGATCGCCCCCTTGGCGGCCACGTAGTCCATGCCCCCGACGCACCCGCCGTTGACGGTCATCACGAAGGTCTTGTCGTCCAGGGCCTTCTCGGCGCCGAAGCGCTTGGCCAGTCGCCGACCCCAGGCGCGGTCCTCGCCGGTGGGACGATACCCGAGCCGCGGCACGATGTCCTCGAGCCCGAGGAAGGCCCGGTACCCGTCGGGGCTCGTCAGGCGCGAGCCGAGCAGCACGTCCTCGTCGGGGAACGCCAAGAGGGCGCGACGGAACTGGTCGTGCAAGATGACCTTGAGAGTTTGATCGGACTTGGCGTTGCGCTCAACCAGGAGCAGGCCGATCAACAGCGAGGGGGTTCCCCCGATCCGTTCGAGGGTACAGAACGAGTACCCGCGTAACTTGCCCGTCTCGCGCGCGTGGGTGACGAGCACCCACTCCTCGCGCTGCTTCGACAAGAAGCCAATGTCGAAGTTTGGTTCACGATCGACGCACAAATCGGCCATCTCGGCCAACTCTGCGTCGCTCAAGGCAGTGGAATCCTTCGTCGTCACAGTCATCGCCATAGGTACCCATTCTACGGTGCCGGCGGACCCGTGAAAACCACTACGCCTTGATGACGTGGCGCCCGAATTCGCTGCGCAAATCGCCCACCACCGAGGAGATGGCCACCTTGAAGTCCGGCCCGAGTTGGAACGCCTTGCCGTCGAGGCCCGTTTCGAGGATCACGGGCGACGGCCCGGGGTAGCGCTGGAGGATCTCCTTGAGTTTCGCAATGGCCGAGGTCGTGAAATCCTCGGGACGAAAGCTGAGTCGCAGCGCCGCGTCGCCCTGGTCGACGCGCACGACCTCGACGTCCAACGCGCCAAAACGGGGTTCCTCGTCGCGCACGTCGACGCGCACCTTGACCACCACGACGTTGTCCTTGGCGAGGTAGCCGCTGCACTTCTCGAACACCTTGGAGGAGAAGTTGACCTCCACCGACCCCCCCAGGTCCTCCACCACGGTGCGCGCGTAGGCCCGACCGTCCTTGGTGGTGCGCACCTGCACCTCGGACAGGATCCCCCCGATCCGGAAGGGGCGATTGGACTTGGACAACTCCTCGACCTGCTCGCGCAGACTCACGAGCGTGCCGTCGGTTTTCGCGGCCAGCACGTGCTCGAGTGCGTAGAGGGGGTGATCCGACACGTAGGTGCCCAGCATCTCGCGTTCGAAATCCAATTTGACGGACTGATCGAACTCGACGTCGGCGATGGGCACCTCGGTGCCCTCCCAGTCGTTGCCGTCCTCGGTGTCGAACGCCGCGAAGAGCGTCGAGATGCCCAGGGAGAGGTCCTTGCGCCGCGAGAGGGTCGCCTCGATCAGTTCGTCGACCTTGAGCAGGAGCCCCAGGCGGGCGACCCCGAGGGAGTCGAAGGAACCCGCCTTGATCAGTGACTCCATCGTGCGACGGTTGAGCACCGACGGGTCGACGCGGCGCACGAAGTCGTAAACGGACGCGAAGGGTCCCGCCGCCGCACGCTCGGCCACGATCTTCTCGACCAGCGCCTCGCCGACGTTGCGCACCGCGGCCATCCCGAACAGGATCGTTTGGGGGGCGATGAGACTCGGCGCGTACTCGCCGAAGGATCCGTTGACGTCGGGGACCCCGACGGTGATGCCCATCTGGCGCGCCTCGTTCAGGTAGAGCGCCGCCTTGTCCTTGTCGTCGCGGAACGAGGTGAGCAACGCCGACATGTACTCCACCGGGTAGTTCGCCTTGAGCCAGGCGTTCTGGTAGGCCACGAGGGCGTAGCCGTAGGCGTGGCTCTTGTTGAAGGCGTAGTCGGCGAAGGGTTCGATCTTGTCGAAGATCGCCTCGCCCAACGCGCGACCGTACCCCTCGCGCTCGGCGCCCTCGACGAACTTGGCGCGCTGGGCCTGAATCATCTCGCGAATCTTCTTAGAACAGGCCTTACGCAGGTCGTCCGCCTCGGTCATCGAGAAGCCGGCGATCTTGGTCGCCACGCGCATGATGTCCTCTTGGTAGATCATGAGTCCCGAGGTCTCACCCAGGATCTCCGCCAGGTCGGGGTGGTCGTAGCGCACCTCTTGACGGTGGTTCTTGCGATCGGCGTAGTCGTTGTGCGCGTTCACGCTGAGGGGCCCCGGCCGGTAGAGCGCGATGAGGGCGGCGATGTCGTCGAAGGACGTGGGCGCCAGTCGGCGCATCAGGGCGCGCATCTTCTCGCCCTCGAGCTGGAAGATCCCGATGGAATTGCCCAACTGGAGCATCTCGAAGACCTTGGGGTCGTCCAGGGGCGCGTGGTCGATGTCGACCTCGCGTCCGTGGCCGCGACGGATCAGGTCGAGGGTGCGTTCGATGATGGCCAGGTTGCGCAGACCCAAGAAGTCCATCTTCAACAGGCCCAACTTCTCGATCGCGGTCGCTTCGTACTGGGTGACGATCGGCGCGTCCTCGGGCGAGGCGTTGGGGCCCGCCTTGCGCTGCACCGGCACGTAATCCAGCACCGGACCGCGCGTGATCACCACGGCGGCCGCGTGGATGCCGTCCTGGCGGCGCTTGTCGACGAAGCCCTTGGCGGTGTCGATGACGTGGGTCACGTCGGGGTTGGCGTCGTAGAGGGCGCGCAGTTCGGCCGCTTCGGCGTAGCGTCCCTCGAGGCCGGGCATGGGTTCGAAACAGGCCTGCAGGGGCAGGTCCTGACCCATCACGAGCGGGGGCATGGCCTTGGCGATCTGATCGCCCAACTGGGGTGGGTAACCCAGGACGCGCGCCGCGTCGCGCACGGCGGCGCGCGCCTTGATGGTGGAGAAGGTGACGATCTGGGCCACGTGGTCCGCCCCGTAGCGTTCGGACGCGTAACGGATCATGTCGCCGCGATAGCGTTCGTCGAAGTCCATGTCGATGTCGGGCATCTGCTTGCGGCCCGGGTTGAGGAAGCGCTCGAAAATCAGCCCGTAGCGGATGGGGTCCAGGTCGACGATCTTGAGGCAATAGGCCACGCAGCACCCGGCCGCCGAACCGCGTCCGGGGCCCACGCGGATTCCCGTCTCGCGGGCGTGGCGGATGAGGTCCCACACCACCAAGAAGTAGTCCGAGAATCCCATGTCGGCCACGACGCCGAGCTCGTAGTTGAGGCGCTCGACGACGTCGTCGGACAGGGCGTCGCCGTAGCGCTCACGCGCGCCGGCGAAGGTCAGGTGCGCCAGGTAACGGTCCGCCCCCTCCTTGTGGGTCGCCCCGGCCAACGCCTCGGGGATCGCGAACTCCGGCAACGCGTTGTTCCCGAACTCGATCGTGAGGTCGACGCGCTCGGCGATGGCCAACGTGTTGTCACAGGCCTCGGGGACGTCGCGAAAGAGATAGCGCATCTCGGCCGCGGACTTGAGGTAGTGCTGATCGCTGGGGAAGCGGAACCGCTGGGGATCGGCCACCAGCGATCCCGTCCCGATGCACAAGAGGGCGTCGTGCATGGCGGCGTCGCCGTGGTTCACGTAGTGCAGGTCGTTGGTCGCGAGCAGCGGCGCGCGCAGTTCTCGCGCGATCTCGAGCAAGTGGGGATTCGTGCGCAACTGGTCGGGGAGCGCGTGGTCCTGGAGTTCGATGAAGAAGTTCTCGGGGCCGAAAATTGTCTGGAGCCGACCCGCCAACTCGAGGGCCTTGCGATAGTCGTCGTGCAGGAGCGCTTGCAGGACGACGCCGCCCAAGCACCCCGACGTCGCGATCAGCCCGCCGGCGTGCTCTTGGAGGAGTTCCCAGTCCAGCCGCGGCTTGTAGTAGTACCCCTCGAGGAACGCGCGCGAGGAGAGGCGACGCAGGTTGTCGTAGCCGACGTTGTTGGTGGCCAACAGGGTGAGGTGGTGGTACAACTTCTGACCGCCCTCGGTGTCGCCGCCGGTGTCGTCCATCTTGCCGCGCCGCGGTGGACGGTCGAAGCGCGAGTTGGCGGCCATGTAGGCCTCGAGCCCGATCACCGGCGTGATCCCGTGCTGGCGACAGGTCTCGTAGAAGTCGATGACGCCGTACATGTTGCCGTGATCGGTGATGCCCAGGGCCCGTTGGCCGTCCGCGCGAGCGGCCAGGACGAGCTCTTCCACGCGTGCGGCACCGTCGAGCATCGAGTACTCGGTGTGGTTATGCAGGTGGACGAAACTGTCAGCCATGGGCTAGTAAGCCTCCGGGTTCGGCCACGCGAGGTCGTGACGGGCCGACTCTAGCGAAGGTCTGTGACGCGGCACCGGAGACTAGAGGTAGGTGCCGGCTCGTGGCTCACCCGTCCCGGGGTTGAGGGAGCGGTCGCGCATCTTCTCGAGTTGCGCCGCGGCGGCGGCCTGTTGTGCGAAGAGCGACGCCTGGATGCCGTGGAAGAGACCCTCGAGCCACCCCACCAGCTGCGCCTGGGCGATCCGCAATTCGGACTCGGTGGGCACCTCGGCGCTGAAGGGCATCGCCATGCGCCCCAGTTCGGATCCCAGGTCCGGCGAGAGGGCCCCCGACAATTCCGCGATGGAGATCTCGTAGATCTCACGCAGGCGCGCGCGCCCGGCTTCGTCCAGGGGCGCCGCGCGCGCCTCGTCGAGCAGGTTTTTGACCATGGCCCCAATGCGCATGACTTTGGCGGGCTGGGAGATGAAATCGGCGTCGGGGTCGTCGGGCGACTCCGCGGCGGGGTTCGGGCCCGACTCGTCCTCACCGGGGGAGAGGACCTCGTCGGGATTGACGGTGACGTTGTCGTTGAGAGGTTGTTCCACACCATGAAGTGTGCCAGAAAAGTCGTCGGGCCCGGGACACGGGACCAGGCACCCGCGCCGATAGACTGCCACCGTGAGGGTGTCTACGCGCGGAGATTACGCAAGTCGCGCATTGTTGAGCCTGGCCCTGGGCGCCGACTTGTCGACCCCGACGTCGGTGCGCGACCTCGCCGAGCGCACCGGACTCCCCCAGCCCTACCTGGAGCAGATTCTGCTGATCCTAAAGGGGGTGGGCCTCGTGCGCTCCAAGCGCGGCGTGGGCGGGGGCTACGTCCTCGCGCGCGACGCCCAGGACATCACGCTGGCCGAAATCGTCGCGGCGGTCGACGGACCCATCGTCGCCGGCGACTTCGGCGAGCCCCACCGCGACGGTGCCTGCGACCACGAAGGACAGTGCGTCCTCCTGGCGGTGTGGGCCGACGTGGGCAATCACATGCGCGAGCACCTCGCGAGCTTCACCCTGGCCGACATGGTCCAACAGGCGCGCGGACTCCAGCCGAAACGGCGACCGCACGAGCCCGTATCGTGAGTGTTTTTAAGACCTCATTAAATTGAACTCGGGACGCCACTACTACGTGGTAAATTAGTTATGCGACCGTAGGAGAAATGCCCCTGGGTCGAGCGCACCTCACGCGAAGGAGTTGCCGTGAACACACCCCGCCGAACGACTGTCAACACCAATGACATGCTGGGCCTCCTCATGCGAGACCTCGACCGTTACCCCATGCCCAACTACGACGAACAGGTAGAGCTGGCCAAGCGCGTCACGGCCGGCGACGAAGAGGCGAAGAAGCAGATGGTGGCGGCCAACCTGCGCCTCGTGCTGCACTGGGCCCGACGCTACCAGGACCGCGGCGTGGAGATGGTCGACCTCGTCCAGGAGGGCACCTTCGGACTCCTGCGCGCCGTCGAGAAGTTCGACTGGGAGCGCGGTTTTAAGTTCTCGACCTACGCCACCTGGTGGATTCGCCAGGCCCTGCAGCGCGCCGTCCAGCAACACGGTCGCACGATCCGTATCCCCCTCG
>JAJZFO010000253.1 GCA_021805305.1 Actinomycetes bacterium
TCACAGCCGCTCACCTCGCACCCGAAGCCCTTGAGATACACCGCGAGCGCGCTCATGCCCGCCCCGGCGATACCCACGATGTGCACGCGCACGCCCGTCGTGAACATCACGATCGCTCCCCGAGCGCCACGACGACGCGCGCGATGGACTGGGCGGCATCGGGGTGCGCCAACGACGCGCTCGCCCGCGACATCTCTCGCCACGCGTCAGGGGCCAGCATCGACTCCGCGGCATCGCGAAGGGCTACGCCGGTGCACTCGTGGTCGACCACGACGAGGGCGGCCCCCGCCAAGGACAGGGCCCGGGCGTTGTGGCTCTGGTGGTCGCCGGGCGCCCCGGGCAGCGGGATCAAGATCGCGGGAACCGACGCGACCGTCACCTCGGCGACCGTCGTCGCGCCGGCCCGACAGATCGCCAGGTCGGCCACGGCCCACCACGTGCTCATGTCGGCGAAATCGATGACGCGATAATCCAAGTCGCCCACGTCGGGTCGTCGAGCCGACACCGCATCGAAGTCGCGTCGGCCGGTGATGTGGATCAGGGCCAGATCGCGTCGATCCCTCCAGAGCTGCGCCAGGTCGATCACGGCGTCATTGACGCGCGTCGAACCCAACGAACCGCTCATCACGACGATGACGCGGCGATCCTGATCGATCGGCGGGCGCACGAGGTCCTTGGCGCGTCGGCGCCCCTCGGGCGAACGGTCGAGACCCACGAGGTCACGGCGCACCGGCGCGCCGGTCACCACGACGCGCGGTCCCGGCGTCCCCACGGCCACGCACCGCACGGTGGCGAATCGCGCGAGAAGGCGATGCGTCGCGCTGGGCGTGGCGTCGAGGTCCACCAGGACCAGGGGTCGACGCCAGACGACGGCGGCCGTCGACACCGCGGCCGCCGCGTAGCCCCCGACCGAGACCACTGCGCGCGGACGCCAGCGCCGCAGGTCGACGAGGGCTCGCGCCAGGGCCCCGAACAGAGCGCCCAAGGCCACCGCGTTGTCGCGCAGGGCGCGCGGACGAAACGAACGGCGAATGCCGCGCCCGGGCAACAACGTCAGTTCGATCGGCCCGCCCCCGAGCAACGTCGCCTCCTGACCCCGTCGTGAGCCCACGTAGCGCAACTCACTCGTCGCCAGACCCTCGTCACCCAGCGCCTCGGCGATGGCGCGCATCGGAAAGATGTGACCACCCGTCCCGCCGCCGGTGAGTACCACCGGGCCGGTCACGGGCGCGGGGCGCGAAGGGGCCGGCGGTGCGCGTAGTCCGCCCGTGAGGCGCGCGCGGGTGCCGCCATGGTGAAGAAGCTCGGTTCGTTCGCCCCGATCACGAGGTGCGCCGAGCGGCTGCGGTCGTGCGCGATGTTGTAGAGGAGGCCGACGGCCGCGAGTTCGGTGATCAGTGCGGTACCGCCGTAGGAGAAGAAGGGTAAAGGAATTCCGGTCACTGCCCAAAAGCCTACGACCGACGCGATATTGATGACGGCCTCGAGCACGATCCACGTCGCGATCCCCACCACCACCAAGCGATACACCTCATTGGTGCACTGGCGCGCGATCCTCGTCGCCACCATAAGGAATCCGACGAAGAGCGCGATCACGCTCAAGGTCCCGACCAGTCCGAGCTCCTCGCCGATGATGGTGAAGATGAAGTCGGTGTGGGGATTGGGCAGGAGCCCCCACTTCTCGCGACTGTGGTCCAGGCCGAGCCCCGTGAGCCCGCCCGCCCCTAGCCCGATGCGCGACTGCAAGAGCTGATAGCCGCTCGTGGCCAGATTCGCGTTGGGGTGCAAGAAGGACATCAGACGGCGCACGGAATAGGGCTCGAGCATGGCGTACATCCCCACCACCGGCACGCCCAGCAGCAAAGTGGCGTTGATGATCCGACGCGGCAGGCCCGCAACGAACAGGACCGCGAGGGCGATCGCCGAGACGACCGTGTCCGTTCCCACGTCGTGTTCGAGCAGGATCAGACCCACGCCGAGCACTAGGGGCGACATCCACATGACCAGGTGCTGCCAATTGCCGATGCGCCGGTGGTGGTGTTGCACCACCCACGCCGTGTAGAGCACCACGAGGAGCTTGAAGAACTCCGACGGTTGGATCTGGATGAACGGCGTCGGGAGCCAGCGCTTGCCGCCGTTGACGGTGATCCCGACCACTTCGACGGCGACCAGCAGGCTCAGCCCGATGCCGATGAGCATCGGCGCAAGATTGAGCAGCCAACGCAGACGAAGTCGCGCGACCAACCAGAAGACGATGGCGCCGATGACGAGGTAGAGCACGTCGCGAATCGCCAGGGCGAACGAGGTTCCCCCATTGAGCGCGGACTGGGCGTCACTGGCCGAACCCACCATCAGTGTCCCGTATCCGACCATCAGGGCGGTCAGGATCAACAACGTGGCGCCGGCGCGGTCGCCGCGCGGGAAGGGCTGCAAGAAGCGTGCGAGGAAACGTCCCATCGGTCACACGACCTTCGCCGTGCGAACGAAGTCCCCGTAGAAGATGCCCAGCCCCAAGGCGGCGAGCAGTCCCGCGAGGATCCAGAATCGGATGATCACGGTGATCTCGGGCCATCCGCGCAACTCGAAGTGATGATGAAAGGGCGCCATACGAAAGATCCGACGGTGAAAGACGCGAAAACTGACCACCTGCAGGATCACCGAGGCCGTCTCGGCCACGAAGAGACCGCCGATGATCGGCAACAGGAGGTCGAGGTTCATCAAGAGGCACAGGGCCCCGAGTCCGGTACCGATGGCGAGGGAGCCCGTGTCCCCCATGTAGATCCGCGCCGGTGCCGCGTTCCACCACAAGAAACCCAGACACGCACCCACCAGCGCTACCGCGACTAGTCCAAGGTCGAGCGCGGCGTGCAAGTGATAGATGGCGAAATGGCGAAACTGCCAGTACCCGATGATCGACAAGACGCCAAAGCAGAAGGCTCCCGCGCCCGCGGCCAACCCATCGAGGCCGTCAGTCAGATTGACCGCGTTCGAACTGCCGATCACCACGAAGATCGCCATGGCCACCCAACCGAGTTCCGAGAGGTTCCACCCCGGCCACGTGACGCGGGTGAAGGACAGGTGCGTCGAGGTGTGCACCCAGCCAATCGCCAACGTCGCGAAGAGCCCGGCGATGATCAACTGTCCGGCCAACTTGCCGCGCTTCTTGAGGCCCAGGTTGCGGGCATTGCGGATACCCAAGTAGTCGTCCAACAGCCCCAGTCCACCGGACGCGATGGTCACCCCGATCGCCAGGATCCCTCCGCGGGTGAAGACGATCGACGTGCCGACGTGGCCCATCAGATAACCCAGCACCGCCGCCGCCACGATGATCACCCCGCCCATGGTCGGCGTGCCCGCCTTCGCCTGGTGACTCTCGGGGCCGTCCTCGCGAATCTGCTGGCCGAGCGAGCGACGGCGCACGAAGCGGATCCACATGGGTGTCACGAAGAGGGCGAACAAGAAACCGACGCCGCCCGACTCCATCAAACTCAGCATCAAGCACCCTTCAACAATTCCCGTACGACCTCGCGGTCGTCGAACTCCACCACGCGATCGGCGAACGTCTGGGTGGTCTCGTGGCCCTTGCCGGCCACCACCACCACGTCGCCGGGTCGCGCATTCTCCAGTGCCCGGGCGATGGCCGCACGCCGATCGACCTCTCGCAGGACGTCGGCGGGACCCTCCACCCCGGCGATGATGGCATCAATAATGGCATCGGGCGACTCGTGACGTGGGTTATCCGAGGTCACGACGGTCAAATCCGACATGAGCGCCGCCACGCGACCCATGGCGGGGCGCTTGGACGCGTCACGATCCCCGCCGCAACCAAAGACCGTAATGACTCGTCCGGCACAGAGCTCGCGCACCGATCCCAACAGCCGCTCTAGACCCTGAGGAGTGTGGGCGTAGTCAACGACGACGGTCACCTCGCCTTGGTGCACGACCTCGAACCGACCCGGCACCGCGTGGACTCCCGCCATGGCCATGGCGACCTCGGCGTCGTGGGCGCCCAGTTCCACGAGGATGGACATCGCCACGAGGGCGTTGTCGATGTTGTAATCGCCGACCAGGGGCGTGTTGACGAGGTGCCCCCGCCAAAAGAACACGGTGCCCGACAGCGTGCTCGAGATGTCGCTGGCGTCGCGTCGAGCGACGGGTGTCACCGCGAGTGGCGTCGACGCGGCGAGCCGCGCGCCGTAAGGATCGTCAACCCAGATCACCGCGCGCGAGGAGTACTCGCTCGAGAAGAGGCGCGCCTTGACCGCGAAGTAGTTCTCCATGGTTCGGTGGTAATCGAGGTGGTCGTGGCTCAGGTTGGTGAAGGCCACCACGGCGAAGTGACTTCCCACGACGCGTTGTTGATCGAGCGCGTGACTCGACACTTCGAGAGCGACCACGGACTTCGGGCGCGCCACGTCGAAGTCGTGGCGCACCCGTGCGAGGGTCCGGAAGAACTCGGGTGCGGCGGGGGTGGTCCGCTCGTTGGTCAAAGTCCCGATCATCGCACCGTTCCAACCAATGGCGTGCGCGAGCGTCGCGACGAGCGACGTCACCGTGGTCTTGCCATTGGTGCCGGTCACCCCGACCAGGTCGACGCCCGCTTCGGGGTGGTCGCTAACGGTCGCGCTCGCGTGCGCCAGGACGTTGTACAGACGTGACTCGGGGATCACCACGACGGGAACTGGCGAGGTGATCGGTCGCGACGCCACGACGGCCACCGCACCACGCGCCACCGCGTCGGCGACGTAGTCCGCACCGTCGGCACTGGCACCCTGTAGCGCGAAGAACAGAGTCGGAAAGACACACTGCCGCGAATCGATCTCGACGCGATCGACTTCGACGCTCGCGGTCTGGACGTCGAAGGTCTCGTTGGTGAGGATGTCACCGAGTTGCATCAGGTCACGTCCGAGGCGATGCTGGCCGAGCCGGTGAGGGGCTTGACGATGGTGCCGCTCGACGGGATGCCGTAGTGGCGAAGTGCGTAGGACATCACCTGCTGAAAGACCGGCGCGGACGCCGAACCTCCGTAGATGGTGGTCTGGGGACGCTCGATGACCACGATCATCGACAAGACGGGATTGGTGGCCGGCGCGTAACCCACGAAGCTCGCGTAATACTGTCCGCTCAACAGCAGGTCCTTGCCCGGGTAGGGGATCGACGCCGTTCCCGTCTTTCCCGCCACGGTGTAGCCCGGGATGATGGCGTTCGTCCCAGTACCGGCGAGAACCACCTGTTGGAGCATGCGGTTCATCGTCGCGGCGACCGCCGGCGTGAGGGCTTGGCGACTGGCACCCGGGGCGGCCGGCTTGGTGACACCATTGGGTTGGACGAAGCCGCGCACCAGACTCGGTTCGACGAACGTGCCGCCGTTAGCGATCGTGTTGTAGGCGTCGAGTACCTGGATCGGCGGCACGGCGTCCACTTGTCCGATCGGTAGCGCGGCCTGGTCACTGGCGTACCAGTGCGCCGCGTCCACCAACAGTCCCGCGGTCTCACCGGGGAAATTGACGGCGGTCGTCTGACCGAAGCCCAGGCGCTGGACCTGCGCCAAGATGCCGTTCTCGCCAACCTTCGTCCCCACCTCGTAGGTGCCGATGTTCGAGGACTGCGCGAGGATCTGGGTCGCGCTGAGGTGCTCGAGCCCGTGGTTCTCCGCGTCGTGGAACACGCGTCCCCCGACGATCATCGAGTTCGGGATCGAGAAGACGCTGGTGGGCGTGATGTCACCCGCCGCCAGGGCGGCGGAGAAGGTGACGACCTTGAAGACCGACCCGGGCTCGTACGCCTGGGTGAACGCGAGGTTGTTGATCGTCTGCTCGATACCGGGGACCCCCACGGACGTGCCCCAGGCGGGGATCGGCCCGAGGACACCGGCCTTGGTCGCCGTGTTGACGAGCGACGCGTCGGACAGAATCTGACCGGTTCTCACGTCCATCACCACCGCCACCCCGGTGAGCCCCCCCACGGCCCGCAGCTGAGTCGCGAGTGCGCGCTCGGTGACGAATTGCAGCGGCGCGTCAATCGTGAGTTCGAGGCCGACGCCGGGCTGGGCGGCCTTGATGACGCGACTGTAGGTACTCGGCAACGCCACGCCCGACGACGACACGAACTCTCGGGTCACGCCCGTCGTGCCGGCCAAGTTGGACTGGAACTGGTACTCGAGGCCGGTCGAGCCCGCCCCCGACGCGTTGGTACGACCCAGCAGTGACTCCGCCAAGGTACCGTTGGGGTACGAACGGCTCGAGGCGTCTTGCACCACGATGCCCGGGAAATTGCCGTTGGCGATCGACTTGCCATCGGTCAAGTCGAGTTGCGCGTTCAAGATCACGTAGCCGCTTCCCGCCCCCTTCTTCGACAAGAGCGTCGTCAACTGAGCCACGGGAACCTTCACGAGGCCACTCAGCGCCAACGCCTCCTGGCGTGGCTGGCTGATCTGCATGTCGTCGGCGACCACCATTGAGGTCGGTTCAGAGATCGCCAGGATCTGACCGTGACGGTCGTAGATGCCCGCACGCAACGCGTTGGTGGTCAAGTCGTGGCGAACCTGGCTGACCGACAGTTGGGCGTAGTGCGCGTGATCGAACACCTGAAGGGCCACGAGGCGCGCGGCGAGCGCGAAGAAGACGACGATGAAGAAGCCCCGCACCAGTTGCAGTCGACGCGGCGAGAAGGACGGCCCGGACGGACGTCGGGCGACTTGTCGACGGGTGTGAGTGGGCGACGCGTGGACGCTCACCGCTGCGTCCTTGATGTGACCGGTGCATAACCAATGAACTTCGGCAGAGGCAGGATCGCATCAAGCGACGTAGCGGGAACCTGGGTCACCGAAGTGGGGTTCACAAGATGAAGGGCGCTGGCCTGGGCCACCACCACGCTGGGTGCCGAGAGGTTCGACAAGGCGCCCACCTGAGTGGCGTAGGCCGACTCTTGCTGGAGGACCTGACTCTGCAGTTGGTGCAGTTCGACCTGTCGATTCGTCTCGAGCATCGAACCCAGGAGGCACAGTGCGACGGCCGAGCAGACGATGGCGACGGATTTCTTTATCGCCGAGATGGACGCCAGACGACCCTGACGGTGGGCGTGACGAGGCAGCGTCGCGGTCCGGGTCGTCGGCGTGGGTGCGACGCGCGTCGACGGACGGGTCCGGACACGCGGCGGCGACTGGGGCGAACGTGGGACCACCACGTCACGACGAGGGAGGCTGACGACGCTCATGGCGCCACCTTCTCCGCGGTGCGCAACCGCGCGGAACGCGCGCGGGGGTTCGCCTCGACCTCTCGAGCGGTCGCCAACTGGGCACTGGCGCGCGTGAGCACGACGCGCGGCACGGCGCCACAGACGCAGCCGAGTTCGTAGGGACAGTGACAGCCGCCGGTCGCCGCTTCGTGCAGCGCGTACTTGACGGCGCGGTCTTCGCCCGAGTGATAGGAGATGACTGCCAACAGGCCACCGGGCGCCAGAACCTCGAGTGCGCCTTCGATGCCCGCGTCGAGTTCGTTGACCTCGTCATTGACCACGATACGCAGCGCCTGGAAGACCCGCGTCGCCACGTGGCCGCGTCGGCGCGCGGCCGCGGGAACCGCCCGC
>JAJZFO010000325.1 GCA_021805305.1 Actinomycetes bacterium
CACGACGCGTAGGTCGTCAGGACGCCACCGAGGATCAGACCGATGGCGCCGCCGGCGCCGGCCACCGCACCGTAGATGGCGAACGCCTTGCCGCGTTCGCCGGGGTCGGTGAAGGTCGTCGTCAACAACGCCAACACCGCCGGGGCCAACAGGGCGCCGAACACTCCCTGGATGGTCCTCGCGGTCACCAGCATCGAGAAATTCTGGGCGGCGGCCCCGAAGGCCGAGGCGCCGGCGAAGCCGGCCAGCCCGATGATGAGCGCGTTCTTGCGGCCGATGTAGTCCGAGATCCTCCCGCCCAGTAGGAGCAGGCTCCCGAAGGCCAGTGAGTACGCGGTCACGATCCACTGGCGGTCGGCGTTCGAGAAGTGCAGCGCGCGTTGGGCGGTGGGCAGCGCGATGTTGACGATGGTGCCGTCGAGGATGACCATCAACTGCGATATCGCGAGCACCGCGAGGATCCACCAGCGCTGACGATGCGCTCGGTCGTGCTCTGACTCGGTCGTCATGTCGGATGCCCCTCGCTCCTCGAAATGTGTCGTCTCCACGACTGCTCTCCACTCTAACCGGAGTGTGTGACTCCGTTTCCATCAACTATAGCGATATGTGGAGACTATCGTTCCACTTCAGAGGGTGAGCCTGTACCATGGTGACGGGAGTACTCATGAACCGTCAGACCCAACACCCCGATCGTCCGTTGCGGGCCGAC
Organism: Actinomycetes bacterium; assembly: GCA_021805305.1. The sequence continues at coordinate 710 of JAJZFO010000325.1, forward strand.
GCCGAGAGGAATCGCACCAAGATCCTCGAAGCCGCGGCGCAGGTCTTCGCCGAACAGGGGTTGGAGGCCACCCTCGACGAGGTGGCCGCGGTGGCCGGCGTCGGCGTCGGCACCGTATATCGGCGCTTCCCCGACAAGGAGGCACTGATCGGCACGCTCTTCGACAACGCCGTCGACGAGATCGCCAATCTGGCCCACTCGGCCGCGACGCGGACGAACTCGTGGGACGCACTGGTGTGGTTCCTCGAGGAGGCCCTGCAACGTCAGTGCTCGAATCGCGGACTGCGCGACGTCGTGGTCGGCTCGCCCTACGCCGTGGACCGCATGGCCGAGGCCAAGCGCCGCATCACTCCCTCCATCAAGTTCTTGGTCGAACGCGCCCAGCGCGACGGCTTCCTGCGCGACGACGTCGTCGGCGGGGACATTCCGGTACTCGAGATGATGATCAGCTTCCTCGGCAACCTGACCTCAACCTCCGCCCCCGACCTGTGGCGTCGTTACCTGACGATCGTCCTGGACGGATTGGTCGTTGCGCGGACCGAACCCAGCCCCCTGCAGGCCTTCCCTCGACACGACGTGGTGAGCGAGGCCCTGCACAGCGTCCATCGACACGTCGGCCGCGCCACCTGATCGAATCGGTGCGGACTCAGGCCCAGCGTATCGCGGTGAGTTCCTCCGAGACCCGCCAGAGGTTCTGCGCCAGATCGACGTCGCGAGCCCTGGCCCCGGCGCGCACCAGTGTCGGTGACCCACGAAGCTCACCCGGCCCACGCGGTCCCACGAACTCGCCACCGACGAGCCCGGGCCACGTGGCGGCGCACAACGTGGGAAGGGCGCCGCGGTCCGCGCTCTGGGCGAGGACCTTCGTCGAGAGTGACGCCACGCGCGCGACGACGCCGCGCGTCGAGGCCGCCGTGTCGAAGAGGTTCGTCCGGGTCCAGCCCGGGTGCGCGGTCAGCGCCACGAAGGGCCAACCCTGCGCCACTCGTCGACGCTCGAGTTCGGCGCTGAAGAGCAGGTTCGCCAACTTCGAGTCGCCGTAGGCGCGACGCGCGTCGTAGGGTGCGCGCCCCTCGCATCGACGTCGGATCTCCTCGATCGTGCCCGAACCGAAGCTCCCCGCACGGTGGTACAGACTCGAGACGCTCACCAGGCGACGCGCGATGCGGTCCTTGATGAGTCCGGCGAAGGCGAAGTGGCCGAGGTGATTCGTCCCGACCTGGAGTTCGAAGCCATCGGCCGTCAACTGCCAGGGCGTCCACATCACGCCCGCGTTCAATATGACGACGTCGAGGGGCTCCTTTACGCTCCGCGCGGCCCGGTGGACGCTCGCCAGATCGGCGAGGTCCATCTCGATCACCTGGTGCGCCAGGCCCGCGGCCACGACCGCAGCGCCCTTGTGAGGATCTCGCGCGGTGATCGTCACGTGGGCTCCTCGCGCCGTCAAGGCCCTCGCCGTGGCCAGGCCCAGCCCGCTGGTGCCCCCGGTGACGAGGAACCGCTGACCACCCAGACTCGGCACACTAGATAGGTCCCACCCCGACGGCACCGGTGTCGACATCCCCGCCCTCCTGTCTCGTGCGCGTGAACGACTGGCGGCTTCACCCTACTGGGCGGGTTCGCCACGAGGACGACGACGCGACGCGTGACGTGGGACGGGGCGAGAGGTGTTTCGAGAAAAAGAAATCGAGTGTGACGTGGATGTTCGTCCGCGACGAGGTCTATGGTGGGTCTTTGGTTCGTTCACGGACGTCCCTCGTTCGTGAGGAGGGATGGGCGATGAGCGATCTCGTGAGGGCGGCACTGGTGCAGGCCAGGTGGACGGGCGACAAGTCGTCGATGATCGACCAGCACGAGCGACACGCCCGCGACGCGGCCGCCCAGGGGGCCCGGGTGATCTGCTTCCAGGAACTCTTCTACGGCCCCTACTTCTGTCAGGTCCAAGACGCCGCCTACTACGACTACGCCGAAGCCGTGCCCGAGGGCCCGACGGTGCAGCGCTTTCTCGACCTGGCGCGCGAATTGGGCATGGTGATGATCCTGCCGGTGTACGAGAAGGTCCAAGAGGGAGTCCTCTACAACACCGCTGCGGTGATCGACGCCGACGGTACCTATCTGGGCAAGTATCGCAAGACCCATATCCCCCAGGTGGGCGGCTTCTGGGAGAAGTTCTACTTCCGACCGGGCAACCTGGGTTACCCCGTGTTCGACACGGCGGTGGGCCGGATCGGGGTCTACATCTGCTACGACCGCCACTTCCCCGAGGGGTGGCGGGCGCTCGGACTCGCGGGAGCGCGGATCGTCTTCAATCCCTCGGCCACCAGCCGAGGACTCTCGGCCTACCTGTGGCAGCTCGAACAGCCCGCGTCGGCGGTGGCCAACGAGTACTACGTCGGCGCGATCAACCGCGTGGGGATCGAGGACCTGGGGACCAATGACTTCTACGGTCAGAGCTACTTCGTCAATCCCCGCGGCCAGTTCGTGGGGGACGTCGCGAGCACCAGTGACGAGGAACTCGTCGTGCGCGACCTCGACATGGACCTGCTCAAGCAGGTGCGCGAGCAGTGGGCCTTCTACCGCGACCGCCGACCCGACATGTACGGCCCGCTCACCCAGGACTAGGCACGAGGAGGCCACGATGGCGAGGACACTGATCACTGGCGGGACCGTCATCTCCGCGAGTGGGGCCCAGGCCTCGGACGTGCTCATCGACGGCGAGGTCGTCGCGGCGCTCGGACGACCGGGTCACTTCGCGGACATCGCGTCCACGTGCGACCGGGTGATCGACGCCAGCGCCAAGTACGTGCTGCCCGGCGGGATCGACGTGCACACCCATATGGAGATGCCCTTCGGCGGGACCAGCGCCTCGGACACCTTCGCATCGGGCACCGTCGCGGCCGCCTTCGGCGGGACGACGTCGATCATCGACTTCGCCCTCCAACGCACCGGCGAGGACGTGCGCGACGGCCTCGCCGCGTGGCACGCCAAGGCGGCGGGCAACTGCGCCATCGACTACGGCTTCCACCAGATCATCGGCGGGGTCGACGACGCCGCGCTCGAAGCGATGACCTACCTCACCGAACACGAGGGTGTCACGAGCTTCAAACTCTTCATGGCCTACCCGGGCGTCTTCTACTCCGACGACGGCCAGATCCTGCGCGCCATGCAGCGCGCGGGGGGACTCGGGGCGACGATCATGATGCACGCGGAGAACGGCCCGGCGATCGACGTCCTCGTCGCCCAGGCCCTGGCCCGGGGCGAGACCGAGCCGAGGTACCACTCCCTCACGCGTCCCGTCGAGATGGAGGAGGAGGCGACGCACCGCGCGATCATGCTCGCGCGCGTCGCCAAAGCGCCCCTGTACATCGTGCACATGAGCGCCCAGGAGGCGGTGGCCGCGGTGGCCCTCGCCCGTGATCGCGGCGCCAACGTCTTCGGCGAGACCTGCCCGCAGTACCTCTACTTGAGTTTGGAGGAGCACCTGTCGAAGCCCGGCTTCGACGGTGCCGCGTACGTGTGCTCGACGCCCCTGCGCTCGCGCGAGGAGGGTCATCACGACGCGCTCTGGAACGCGCTGCGCACCAATGACCTCTCCATCGTCTCGACGGACCACTGCCCTTTTTGCATGAAGGACCAGAAGGAGCTGGGCCGCGGGAACTTCTCCAAGATCCCCAACGGCATCGGCTCGGTCGAGCATCGCATGGACCTGCTCTACCAGGGCGTCGTGACGGGCCAGATCGGCCTGGCCCGTTGGGTCGAGCTCGCCTGCACCACGCCGGCACGGATGTTCGGGCTCTATCCGCGCAAGGGCGTCGTGGCGCCTGGTTCCGACGCCGACGTCGTCATCTACGACCCCCGGGGCACGACTGACATCTCCGCCGCCACCCACCACATGAACATGGACCATTCCGCCTACGAGGGCATCCACGTCGACGGTCGGGTGCACACGGTGCTCTCGCGCGGGCGCGTCATCGTCGAAAACAACGCCTTCACCGGGTCGAGGGGCCACGGGACGTTCCTACGGCGCGGACTCAGCTCGTACCTGCTCTAGGCCGATCGATGTCGCGCCGGAGCGTGACGGGAGGGAGAACCATGGATTTCGGCGTCGTCCTACAGACCGATCCGCCGGCCGCGCGAGTGATCGATCTCGCCCAGCGCGCCGAGCGCCACGGGTTCAGCCACGTGTGGACCTTCGACTCGCACATCCTGTGGGAGGAGCCCTACGTCATCTACTCGGCCATCCTCGCCGCGACGCGCAAGGTCATGGTGGGACCGATGGTCACCAATCCGGCCACGCGCGACTGGACGGTGAGCGCGAGTCTCTTCGCCACGCTCAACGAGATGTACGGCAACCGCACCGTCTGCGGCATCGGACGCGGCGATTCGGCGGTGCGCGTCACCAACGGTCGACCGACCACCCTGGCGACGCTGCGCGAGGCGATCGGTGTCATCCGAGAACTCGCCAACGGACGAAGCGCCGAGTACCACGGTTCCTCGATACGCTTCCCCTGGGCCGGGCGCAGTTCGCTCGAGGTGTGGGTGGCGGCGTACGGGCCCAAGGCCCTGCAACTGGCCGGCGAGGCCGGGGACGGTTTCATCCTGCAGTTGGCCGATCCCGACATCGCACGCTGGATGATCGGCGAGGTCCGTCGCGCCGCCGAAGGGGCGGGGCGTGACCCCGGCGAACTGACCTTCTGCGTCGCGGCACCGGCCTACGTCGGAGAGGACCTCGCGCATCAGCGCGACCAGTGCCGCTGGTTCGGTGGCATGGTGGGCAATCACGTGGCCGACATCGTCTCACGCTACGGCGACGACCCGTCGTCGGGTGTCCCGGCGGCGCTCACCGCGTACATCAAGGACCGACGGGGCTACGACTACAACGAGCACGGGCGCGCGGGCAACACCCACACGGATTTCGTCGCGGACGCCATCATCGATCGCTTCTGCCTCCTCGGTCCGGCGGCCCGTCACGTGGAGCGCCTCGAGGAACTTCGCGACATCGGCGTCGACCAATTCGCCCTCTATCTCCAGCACGACGCGAAGGTGCCCACCCTCGAGGCCTACGGCGAGACGATCATCCCCGCCCTCGGGGATCCCCACGTCGCGCGTCGCTGAATCGCGCCGCGCCCGCTCGAGGGACCCCGCGACGCGGAGGCGACGGACTACGACTTGATGACGAATAAGTGACAATATTCACGTGAGGACTAGTCTCGTGGGACGGTCTCTCTCGTCTGCGAAGGTATGCACTCCCCATGAAGAAGGTCCCCACTGCGGTCGCCACGCTGGTCGTCGCCCTTCTCACGCCCCTCGGCACGGTCGGCTCCGCCGGCGCCACGCCACGGTCGCTGCCCGCGAGCATCGTCAACCTGTCCGCGCGTCAGATCGCGAACATCGCACTGGCGAGCGCTCGAGCCAAGGGCACCTGCACCAACGTCTCCTCCGGAGCGTCGGTGGGCCTCTCCTTCGGCGCCACCACCGAATCGGCCTCGAACAGCGCCGAACAGACCATCCACTTCAACGCAGCGAGCGCCGAGGCGCGGCTCGTGGCCGGGACCGCCTACGTCAAGATGAACGCCAAATTCATCGAACTCGACTTCGGTCGGTCGGCTCCCCAGCTGGCCAGCCGTTGGATCTCCCTCACGCGCTCCGACGCGGCCTATCACGACGTGGTGACCGGGATGCTGTTGCCCTCCGTGCTCTCCCAGGTGCTGCCCGCGGGGACCCTGAGCAAATCGAAGCCGACGACGCTCTTCGGCGTCGGGGTCATCGCGATCAGCGGATCGGCCAATGCGCGACTGGGCCTGACTTCGTCGAAGCAGACGCTGTTCGTCTCGACCTCCGCGCCGTTCTTGCCCGTCGCCCTCGACGCGGCGGGCCGGTCCCGCGGCATCCCGACCACCCTCACCGTGACCTTCTCGCACTGGGGGCAGGGCTTGCACGTCGCCGCGCCCTCGTCGGCGCTACCGATCAGTGCCACGACGTTGGCCGCCGGGTGACGACGTGACCCTGATGTGGCGAAGGACCCGCCCCCGTACGCGCACGATCTCTCGAGTCCTGGTGACCCTGGCGTCGACGATCGGGCTCGTGACGACCTCCGCGGTCCACGCGGGCGCCGCCGGCACCGCCACGCCGCGCAACTTCGCCAGTGAGCCCGGACACCAGATCATCGCGACCGCGCTCGCCGCGGCGTCGGCGATGGGCAGCGTGACGGCATCGTCGTCGACCACGATCTCGGGCCAGGACTACTCGTTGGTCACCGTCTCGAGCGCGACCGCCGGCCAGCAGATCCTGCGCGTGGGCGCCGCCAAGACTCTCGTGCGCGTCGTCGACGGCACCGTCTACATCAATGACACCGACACGGCGATCCAGGCGCAGTTCGGAGTGAGCGCGCCGAAGTACGCGAATCGCTGGATCGAGATCCCCCCCGGCAGTTCGCACTTCGCGCAGTTCAACACCTTCATCCTCCTGCCCTCACTCATGAGCGAGGTGGCACCGGCCGGGGCGCTCACCACGACCAAGATGACCACCGTCGACAAGACGTCGGTGGTCGGGGTCACCGGACGACCTAATATCCATCTGGGCCTCGCCTCGGGCAGTGAGACCCTCTACGTCGCCGCCAACGCCCCGCACGTCCCCGTGCGGCTGGTCGCGTCGGACGTCGTGCAGGGGAAACGAGAGGTCTTCGTGATCTCCTTCGCCCACTGGGGACAACGGGTCTCGATACGTCGGCCCACGCCGTCGACCCCGATCGCGGCGACCAGCCTGCCCAAATGAGTCGCGGGTCGTACGGCCCCGTCGGCTACTTGGACCTCGCCCACGACTGACGATGTCCGC
>JAJZFO010000060.1 GCA_021805305.1 Actinomycetes bacterium
TGGGTAAATCGCGCGTTATCGCCGAGACCGGCGCGGGTCAGCACGGCGTCGCGACCGCGACGGCGGCGGCGCGCCTGGGTCTGGAGTGCACCGTGTTCATGGGTGAACTCGACACGCACCGCCAAGCACTGAACGTCTTTCGCATGGAACTCCTGGGCTCGAAGGTCGTGCCCGTCACCTCGGGCTCGAAGACCCTCAAGGACGCGGTCAACGAGGCGATGCGCGAATGGGTCACCTGCGTGCAGGACACCCACTACTGCTTGGGGTCCGTGATGGGACCCCATCCGTTCCCGTGGATGGTCCGCGAGTTCCAGAGCATCATCGGTCACGAGGCCGTGGAGCAGTTGGCCCAGCGCGGCGTCGGCGTGCCCGACGTGGTGGTGGCCTGCGTGGGCGGCGGCTCCAACGCCGCGGGCATCTTCGCGGGTTTCGCCAATACCACCGCGCGACTGGTCGGCGTGGAAGCCGCCGGGGGAGCGGCGGTCTCCAACGGATCGCCCGGGGTGCTGCACGGGATGAGGTCCATGCTCATCCAGGACGAGCACGGCCAGATCGAGGAAGCCCACTCGATCTCCGCGGGACTCGACTATCCCGGCATCGGTCCCGAGCACGCCTACCTCGCCGCCAGCGGCCGCGCCGACTACGTGAGCGTCGGTGACGACGACGTCCTCGTGGCGCTGCAGACCCTCTCGGAGCTCGAGGGCATCATCCCGGCCCTCGAGTCCGCCCACGCGGTGTCGTGGATCATGCAAGAAGCGGGGCACTCCCTCGCGCGCGGGTCCACCGTCCTGCTTAACCTGTCGGGCCGCGGTGACAAGGACGTGGCCCAGGTCCGCGACATCCTGAGGGGGCGCGAATGAAGAGTCTCGAGACGCACCTCCGGGCCCTGCGCGCGAGTGGACGCCGGGCGCTGGTGCCGTATTTCATGGGGGGCGTAACGCCGGACTGGACCCAACACGTCGCCGCCGCCGTGCACGGTGGCGCGGACGCGATTGAGATCGGAATACCCTTCTCGGATCCGATGATGGACGGCGTCGTGATCCAAGAAGCGGCCGAACGGTCCCTCGCGGCCGGTACCACCATTGATTCCATCTGCGCCGAGTTGGCCGGGGCCGACATCGGCGCACCGCTGATCGTGATGACCTACTACAACCTCTTTCACCACTACGGATTACGTCGCGCCGCCGGACGGCTGTCCGAGAGCGGGGTGCGGGGCGCCATCGTGCCGGACCTCACCCTCGAGGAGTCGACCCCGTGGCGCGAGGTCTGTGACGACACCGACATCGCCACCGTCTTCCTGGTCGCCCCCTCGACCACCGCCGACCGATTCGCGACATTAGCCCGGGCGACGCAGGGCTTCTGCTACGCGTCGGCCCGGATGGCCGTGACGGGTCGCGCCGCGGGCGAGGGCGACGCGACCCGCGTCGTCGAGGCGGTCCGAGCGACGTCGGACGTCCCCGTCTTCGTGGGCATCGGCATCGCCACGCCCGAACAGGCGCGCGTCGCCACCCAGCACGCCGACGGCGTGATCGTCGGATCGGCGTTGGTCGAGACGATCTTGCGTGGCGCCACGCCCGACGCCACCGAATCCTTCATCCGTTCGTTCCGTCACGCCATCGACGCTTAACGCACCCCGCGCGGTCGACGCCGTCACGTCCCCGTTGAATAAACACTGATGGCGGGTTAAAAATTATCCCCCTTGTGCAATATTTCACAAGCAGAATATGCGTGATAACCCATTTTCACCCCCGTTCCTGAACTAAGACGGATTCGGACCCACATCGCGTAGGTCCGAAGAGAAACTTGGGAGGGAAACTATGGCCGATGAAAAGGTCGCTGATCCGGGGCCGCTAGGGCTCGCCGGTTTTGCCGCGACGACGTTCTGCCTCAGCAGTGCCAACGCCAATCTGTGGCACGGCACCGGTGTGGCGGCCGCGCTGTCACTGGCGTTCTTCTACGGCGGTATCGCCCAGTTGCTGGCGGGGATGATGGAGTTCGTGCGAAAGAACACCTTCGCCGCGGTGGCCTTCACCTCGTACGGCGCGTTCTGGTTGTCGCTGTACGCGCTGGTCAACTTTCAAAAGGGGTTGGGAACCTCGGCGGGGGTCTTCTTGCTGGTCTGGACCATCTTCACGTTCTACATGATGATCGCGGCGATGAAAGTCAACACGGCCGTCTTCACGGTCTTCATCCTGCTCTTCATCACCTTCGTCCTCTTGACGTGGGGTAACTGGAGCGCCTTCGGGGCCCACGCGAGCATCGTCAAGGCGGGTGGCTGGACGGGCCTGGCGACCGCCGTGGCGGCGTTCTACGCCTCGGCCGCGGGCGTGATCAACGCCACGCACGGCAAGGTGGTGCTGCCGGTCGGGGCACCGAAGTAACCGAATCCGTACCGTCACCGCGGCGCCCGGACCTCGAAATCCGGGCGCCGCGGTGACTTGGTAGAAATGTATCGGCGGCAACGCAGTTGACCGCGCCGCTACGAGCGACACACTGAGTGGGGGATTGAATGACTGAAGCAAAGATTGAAGCCTGGCTCGAGGAAGACCGCGCGTTCGCGCCGAGCGCGGCGTTCGCCCACCAAGCAAACGCCCAACCCTCGATCTACGAGGACGCCGCGAAGGACCCCGTCGCCTGGTGGCGACAGCAGGCCGATCGCTTGACCTGGGACGTCGCACCGACGTCCACCCTGGAATGGGACCTGCCCAACGCGAAGTGGTTCGCCGACGGTACCTTGAACGCGTCGGTGAGTTGCGTCGACGTGCACGTGCACGAGGGGCGCGGCGAGCGCGTGGCCTATCACTGGGTCGCCGACGCCGAAGGCGAGTCGCGCACCATCACCTACCACGAGTTACTGCGCCAGGTGTGTCGCACGGCCAACGCCTTGACCGAGTTGGGGGTGAAGAAGGGCGATCGGGTGGCCGTCTACATGCCCATGATCCCCGAGGCCGTCGTCGCCATGCTCGCCGTCGTGCGCTTGGGCGCCATCCACTCCGTCGTCTTCGGGGGATTCTCCGCCGACGCGCTGGCCTCGCGAATCCTCGACTCGGACTGCCGTTTCGTCATCACCGCCGACGGGGCGTTTCGTCGCGGCGCCGCCTCACCCCTCAAGCCCGCCGTGGACGAGGCGCTCAAGTCCTGCCCCGACGTCAGTGCGGTGCTGGTCGTACAGCGCACGCAGGGTGACGTCGAATGGGTCGAGGGTCGCGACCACTGGTGGCACGAGGTCGTCGATCGTCAAGACGACACCCACGTACCCGAATCCTTCCCGGCCGAGCAGACCATGTTCATCATGTACACCTCGGGCACCACGGCCAAGCCCAAGGGCATCTTTCACACCACGGCGGGTTACCTCACCCAGGTCGCCACCACGTACCACTACGTCTTTGACGTGAAGCCCGAGACCGACGTGTGCTGGACGGCGGCCGACATCGGCTGGATCACGGGTCATAGTTACATCGTGTACGGCCCCCTCATCAACGGCGCCACGCAGATCATGTACGAGGGTCTGCCGGACTCGGGCGGACGCGACCGCTGGTGGAAGATCATCTCGCAGTTCAAGGCGACGATCCTCTACACCGCGCCCACGACCATCCGCACCCTCATGAAGTGGGGACATCAGATTCCCGAGTCCTTCGACCTCTCCTCCCTGCGTCTACTGGGTACGGTGGGCGAGCCGATCAACCCCGAAGCGTGGATCTGGTACCGCAAGAACGTCGGCGGCGGACGCTGCCCGATCGTGGACACCTGGTGGCAGACCGAGACGGGGGCCATCATGTGCTCACCGCTCCCGGGCATCACCTCGACGAAGCCGGGCGCCGCGATGCGGGCCCTGCCCGGGATCTCCACCGCGGTGGTGGACGACGCCGGCCAGGAGGTCGCCAACGGGGAGGGGGGCTACCTCGTCATCACGGCCCCCTGGCCGTCCATGACCCGAGGGATCTGGGGCGACCCCGAGCGCTACTTCGAAACGTACTGGAGCCGTTTCCCGGGTAAGTACTTCGCCGGCGACGGGGCCAAGTTGGACAACGACGGCGACCTCTGGTTGCTCGGTCGCGTCGACGACGTCATGAACATCTCGGGACACCGCCTCTCCACCACCGAGGTGGAGCACGCCCTGGTCGGCCACCGCGCCGTGGCGGAGGCGGCGGTGGTGGGCGCGTCGGACGAGACCACGGGTCAGGCGATCGTGGCCTTCGTGACGCTCAAACTCTCCGCCGAGGACACCGACAAGGATCAAGCCCAGGTCATCGAGGAGCTGCGCGCGCACGTCGCGAGCACGATCAGTCCGATCGCGAGGCCCCGTCAGATCATCCTCACCCCGGACCTGCCCAAGACCCGTAGCGGCAAGATCATGCGCCGCCTCCTACGCGACGTCGCCGAGAACCGCTCCCTCGGGGACGTCACCACGTTGACGGACCCGACCGTGGTGAACATGATCGCCGGACTGATGGACGCGCACTCGGCGAGTGAGGACTAGGACCCCCGCGGTCCTCCTCGTCCTCGTCCTGCGCCGCCGGAGATTATTCCGGCGGCGCAGGACGCATTAGGAACTGCGCCGCACCGTGCGCGCGCGCTCGAACTGCACGGGCCACGCGATGACTTCGTCGAGGGCCTCGGCGGCGGCCAACGCCCAGCGCGGATTACGCAGGAACGCCCGCGCCAGTAGCACCGCGTCCGCGGAACCCTCCGTGAGGATCTGCTCGGCCTGGACCGGGTCGGTGATGAGGCCCACCGTCGCGGTGGGGAGGTCGGCCTGGTCTCTGATGGCGGCCGCGAAGTGCACCTGGTAGCCCGGCCCCAGCGGGATGGTCGCGCTGGCCACGTTGCCGCCCGAGGAGACGTCGATCAAATCGACGCCGGCCCCCTTGAGGGCCACGGCCAACGCCACGGACTCCTCGATATCCCAGCCGCCCGGCGTGTAGTCACTCGCCGAGATCCGCACGAACAGGGGAACGTCCTCACCCACCCGCGCGCGCACCGCCGCCACCACGCGTAACAAGAACCGCGATCGGTTCTCCAGCGACCCGCCGTAGTCGTCCTCGCGGTGATTGGAGAGGGGTGACAAGAACTGGTGCAGCAGGTAGCCGTGGGCCGCGTGGATCTCCAGGACGTCGAAGCCGGCGCGTCGCGCTCGCGCGGCGGCGTCGGCGAAGTCTTGCACCAGCGCGTCGATCTCCTCGAGGCGCAACGCGCGCGGGACGGGGTAGCCCTCGAAGGGCACCGCACTCGGCGCCACGGCCTCCCACCCGCCCTCGTCGGCGCGCGCGATCGGGTGATCGTCCCAGGGGCGCATCGTCGAGGCCTTGCGCCCCGCGTGCGCCAATTGGATGCCGACCTTCGCGGATTGGCCGTGGATGAAATCGGTGATCGGCCGCCAGGCCGCCACCTGTTCGTCGTTCCAGAGTCCCGGGCACGCGATGGAGATTCGTCCGTCGGGGTGAACCGCCGTGGCCTCGGCCAGAATCAGGCCCGCGCTGCCCGTCGCAAAACTTCCCAGGTGTACGAGGTGCCACGACCCCACCACACCGTTCTCGGCCGAGTACTGACACATCGGACTCACCCACGCGCGATTGGCGAACGTCGTCGCGCGCAGGGTCAAGGGGCTGAAGAGTTGAGTCACCGGGGTCCTTTCAACTGACGCGACCAATGTAGACGCGCGGCGTCGCCCGTCGGACCGACTTTCTTTCACCCGCGTCACGGTGGCGCCGCGGCGAACGACGCCGTCGCGCGTTGCCCCCCGGGACCACCGTGGTCGGGCTGGGGAGATTTGAACTCCCGATCTCTCGGCCCCCAGCCGAGCGCTCTAGACCAAACTAAGCCACAGCCCGCGAAGAACCAATGTTAGCCGCTGGCCCTACGGGCCCCGGACCGCCGGTGGGCCTCAGCCGCCGGCCACGGCGGTGACGATCTCCACCACGTCGGTCGGCTGCACGATGGTCACGTCCCACTGGGACCGTCGCACGACCTCGCCGTTGATGGCGACGGCCACACCCCGCGGTGCGACCACCCACCGGTCCAAAACCTCCCTCAGGGGCCGCGCCGTCGTCGCGTCGTGCTCGACGCCGTTGACGATCACGACGTCACCCGACGCACGAAGTCGACCGCGGCGCGCGAGCTCAGGGGCGCGAGGGTGACGCCGTGGCGGAAGTGACCCGAGGACCACGCCCAACGGCGCTCGGGCCACTCCTCGAAGAAGGGTTCGAGATTCGTCGACGCGGGCCGTAGTCCGACTCGGGTCTCGATCAGCGACGACGTCTCGAGTTCGGGTACCACGTCGAGGCCGTCGCGCAAGAGCCGCTGGAGTTCGCCCACCTCGATGAGCGGCCCCGACCGTTCCTCACTCGAGGCGCCGATGACGCAGTAACCGCCCGGTCGAGAGACCATGTAGAACGGGCGTCCGCGCACGAGACAGCGCAGCATCGGCGCGTCGGCGCGGTCGATGCCGTCGACGCGTACCGTCATTCCCCGGACCGGACGCACCGCGTGCTGGCCCGTGGGCGTCGCCCCACGCGGCAGACCGGCGGCACCGGTCGCGAGGATCCCCGCCTGCGCCGAGAGGGTTCCCTCGTCGTAGTGCACCCGCACGTGCGTCGCGTCGGCGTCGATCTCCTCCACCCGCGCCGCGAGGAAGTCGACCCCGAGCGCGGTCAGCCCCTGGAGCAGCGCGCCGACCGCTTCGTCCGGATCGAGCCAGGCGTCACCGTCGAGCAGCAGACCGCTCGAGAGGCGGTCCGAGAGGCCCGCGAAGAGTTCGGGGTGCGACTCACGACGCACCACCGCCGAAGTAACCCCGAAGTCGGTGGCCACCTGACGGAACTGGTCGACGAGGCGCCGGTCGCTCGCGTCCCATCCGGCGAGCATCGTGCCGTTCACGCCGATGTGGATGCGTCGCTCGAGCACCTCGAACATCTCGTCGTTGAGCAGCTGCCAGGCCGTGAGGGCTTGACGCTGCAATTCGAAATTGGCGCGCTCACCGGGCGCAACTTCGGCGTGCGGCGCGATCATGCCCGCCGCCGCCCAGGTCGCACCCCGACCCGGGGTGGGGTCGCACACCGTCACGTGATACCCGCTGCGCGCCAGGCGCCACGCCACGGTCAGACCCACGATCCCTCCGCCGACTACGACGACGTTGTGTGGGGGAGAGCTCATCAGTCCAGCGTACGACTTCGCCCGTGCGCAACGCCGCCGCTATACTGTTCCTCGGGTCAGCGTTGCCCCGGAAGGTGACGCCCATGACAAAGACCCCCTCTCTTTACGACCCCGCTTTCGAACACGACGCCTGCGGCGTGGGCATGATCGCGGATTTGACCGCCCGTGCGTCGCACGCCACGGTGAGTGACGCCCTGACGATCCTCGAGAACCTCGAACACCGCGGCGCCACCGGTGCCGACGCCGACTCGGGCGACGGGGCCGGCATCTTGGTGCAGATGCCCGACTCGTTCA